>CAYOCE010000014.1:0-24637 GCA_964402405.1 uncultured Hyphomicrobiales bacterium
TTCAAACTAATTTCCCCAGCTTACTCCAGGGTATATAAGAAATATTATTTGATTGGCGCTCTTCACTCCCTCCGTAAACGATAGACGAAATTACTTCAGGATTTAGGTTGGCTAGATAGTTTATGTTTTTGGAAAAATCACTTTGAATTGTTTGAGATGATTTTATTTCAATGGATAGAATGTAAAAGCCCCGCAAGATCTTATCTGCGGGGCTTTTTGAAGGAATCTTATTTTATTTTTTAGAATCAGCTACCTGAAGCTTTGGCATCTTGGCAATGCCGCGTTTTTTCTCGGCAATACGAGCACCCTTCCCACGAAGATCCCGTAGATAATACAACTTAGCGCGCCTTACAGAACCATAGCGTACCACCTGAATCTCCAGCTTTGGAGAATACAGAGGGAACACACGTTCCACGCCCTCGCCATAGGAGATCTTCCGAACGGTGAAGGAGGAGTTAATCCCGCTATTACTGCGAGCAATACAGACGCCCTCATAGGCCTGGACACGCTCGTTGGTGCCTTCCTTGATTTTTACCATAACCTTGACAGTATCGCCTGGGGCAAATACAGGAATCTTCTTCCCTTCCATCAGGCTCGCAATTTGTTCTTTTTCAAATTTTTCAATAATATTCATGGTCTGTAACCTTATATAACACAATTACGTCACGGCCTAAAAGCCACCGCTTTTAAGTCCAGGCCCTAAATAACCATACCTGATCCAAAATTTCAAGAGGAAAAAACGATTAACTCAGATGATAATACTTCTTAAACCAATCAACAAAACGGGGAACACCTTCATCAATGGTGGTTTTGGGAGAAAAACCTAGATCTTTTATGCTCTCTTCAATATCTGCAAAGGTCTCAGGCACATCCCCTGCTTGCAAGGGTAGCATTCTTTTAATCGCCTTTTTGCCCAAGGCTTTTTCAATACACCCAATATATCTTTCCAGGGGTTCGGCCTTGTGATTTCCTAGATTGTAGATTTTGTATAGGTCAGGATTTTTACGACACAGAGCCCCAATTACCCCTGTGGCAATGTCGTTCACATACGTGAAATCACGCTTCATCTGGCCATTGTTATAAACATCAATGGTTTTGCCTTGATAAATATCTTGGACAAACTTGAATACCCCCATGTCCGGGCGGCCCCAAGGACCATAGACGGTGAAAAACCGCAAGCCTGTGGTTTTGAATTTATAAAGATGGGTGTAAGAATAGGCCATCAATTCCCCCGCTGCCTTGGTGGCTGCATACAAGGATAATGGGGTATTGGTTACTTGAGTAGGAGAAAAAGGAAGATCCTTTATCGCCCCATAAACCGAGGAACTGCTGGCATAAACCAAGTGCTGGAATCCTGGCTGATGACGACACATTTCTAGGACAACCAAAAACCCCTCAATGTTACTGTGCACGTATAGATACGGGTGATCTAGAGAATACCTAACCCCCGCTTGGGCTGCCAACTGCACCACATTTAGAATAGGATATGTGTCTTTATACAGATCAAATACCTTAGCCATGCCTGCTTGATCAGCAATATCAACCTCATGAAATTCAAAGAGGGGATATTTCAATAAAACGGTCAAGCGATCTTTTTTTAGTTGTATGTCGTAATAGGGATCAAAATTATCGACCCCCACAACCCGCGCCCCCTTTTCCAGCAGTCGCTGTGCCACATGCATGCCAATGAACCCAGCAGCGCCTGTTACGAGGACAGAGGAAGAGGGGCTAATGTCTAAAGTCATGTAGTTTCCTTTGTTGTTTTGCTAACTTCTAAAAGGGTATCATCCCATAATTTAAAGATGCGGTCAGCGCTAAATCGTTTAGTTACTTTCTTTGCATTGGTTGCCAAGTGCTTGCGTTGTTCATAATCTATTATGACTTCGGATGCAACCCGCGTCAAAGCATTCACATCCCCAACTGCAAATAATCTACCATCCACAGAATCTTGAACAATATCCACATTCCCCGAACAATTGGAAGCAATCACTGGGAGCCCCCCCGCCATGGCCTCCCCCAAGGCATTGGGAAATCCTTCATAGAGGGAGGGGAAAATGAAAAGGTCACTATCAACTAAAACCTCTTGGACATTAGACACCGTCCCAGGAAGAAAAACGCTGTCTTTTAGATTTAGAGAGACAATGAATTTTTCTAAATTCTTTCTTTCCGGACCCTCTCCATAAATGGTTAATTTAAGATGGGGATGCAGTTTAAGAAGAGCTGCAAATGCCAGGACAAGCGTTTTGTGATCTTTTTGTTTATCCAAACGTCCCACGGTGATAATTTTTTGAACCTCTTTCGCATAGGTGTTTTTTTCGCTACGCGGTTTTTGGATTCTATTGGGAATAATCTTAATTAACTTCTTAATGTTTCCAGAAAAATAAGAAGCCGTCGATTCTGTTTGCACAACAAGCTTCTCGGCCCAAGGGTATGTTTTTAGTCGAAGCCATGTATAGACTGTGGGAATAGAATGATGGTGAGGATCAATTCTTTCAGAAATAATAATGGGGATATTTAATCCCCTGCTGACCAATAAGACAATGATGTTTATAAGGTCTATAAAGGATACAACCACATCTGGGTTAAGCCTTTGTAAATTTTTCCTCAGATAAAAAATCCGAGAGATCATACTGGTGATCCTTATAAATAAAGATCGTTTAGGATTAGGTCGTCCCAACTGCAACAGATTAATGCGGGGATCCAGAAAATAAAATGGCTTTGCATCTGGGGAAGAAAAGGTGATCAAAGAAACCGTGTGCTTCTTACTAACCCAATGGTTTGCCAATTCTGAGAGTATTCTTTCTGCGCCTCCCCCCCCCAGGGAAAAAATAACAAGGGCAATGTTCATCTGGTTTCATATCCTTAGATTATCGTACAACTTCATCCCATAGGTTAAGTATACGATCCGCCCTAAATTGGCTAGTTACTTTTTTAGCGTTGGTTGCAAGGCGTTTGCGTTGCTCATGATCTATTATCACTTGGGATGCAAACTGAGTCAAAGCATTTACGTCTCCGACTGGAAATAGTCTGCCGTTTATGGAATCTTGAACAAGCGCTCTATTCCCTGCACAATCGGAGGCAATCACCGGCAGCCCCACCGCCATGGCTTCTCCCAAGGCATTGGGAAACCCTTCATATTTAGAGGGGAAAATAAAAAGGTCGCCATCAACTAAAGCCTCCTGAACATTAGATGTAGTTCCCGGAAGAAAAACTTTGTTTTGTAAGTTTAGGGAAAAAATATAGTCTTCTAAGGATCTTCTCTGAGATCCCTCCCCATAAATAGTTAACTGAAGATCCGGATACAATTTAAGAAGGTTAAAAAACGCCTCAATCAAGGCTTTATGATCTTTCTCTGCACTGAGTCGTCCAACCGTAATAATCCTTTTTACTTCTTTAGAATAGGTCGTTTTTTGGATGGTTGGGTTTTTAATGATATTGGGGATAATTGTAATCAGATCTTTAAAATTTTTGGGGAAATAAGCAGCAGCGGATTCCGTTTGAACAACAATTTTCTTTGCTTTTGAATAAGTTTTTAGCCGCAGCCATTGGTATAGTTTAGGAATGTATTGATCATTTGGATCCGTTCTCTCAGACACAATAATGGGGATTTTTAACCCCTGTCCTGCCAACAATACGGTAATGTTGGTGATATCCATAAAGGATAAAATCCTGTCCGGCTTGATTTGATGTAAGGTTTTTCTTAAAGAAAAAAAACGTCTTAAAATATTCTTCATTCGCCCTAGCAAAGAACTCTTTTCAAGATTTTCCAGTCCAAGCTGCAAAAGATTAATCTGGGGATCCAAAGGGTAAAATGGTCTTGTATCCGGCGACGCAAAGGTAATCAAAGAAATGATGTGTCCTTGTTGCGCCCAATGGTTCGCAAGTTCAGATATCACGCGTTCTGCGCCCCCAGAACCCAAAGAAGAAATAACAAGCGCCAGGTGCAAATACGGATCCTTTCTTGTGGTTGGTTTTTAATTTACGCCGTACGAACCACCCCGGCGACTCGCCACGGCATAGCCGTAGGCGTAGCCGGGAAGCCGGGGTCCATACAACAAATGTACTGTCGAGGCATTTATTGTAGTCTACTCACTTGGACCCCGTTTTTCAACGGGGTGGTCTGAATATATTTCATAGCCTCTCCTGAAACACCATAAAATTCTAGGGATTTGAATGGGAAGACAGTGAATTAGATCTTCTTAGCGGGAGTTGGGGATCATCTAGTAGGGTTAGACCGTTGTAGAATGCGTCTCCTCGGGTTATTGGGAGATGGGTTTCTTCCACTGGCGTTTGAGCATCTCTGTTATCTATATCTGATTGATCTCCGCTATAGGAGTTTTGCATTAAAAAAAGAATTGGCAGTATA
Organism: uncultured Hyphomicrobiales bacterium; assembly: GCA_964402405.1. Classification (GTDB taxonomy): domain Bacteria; phylum Pseudomonadota; class Alphaproteobacteria; order UBA7879; family UBA7879; genus CAYOCE01. The sequence continues at coordinate 4,367 of CAYOCE010000014.1, forward strand.
TATAGAAACCAGATTATCTTCACTTTGTGTCCCTTTTCCCAATTTAGATATGCTTATTTTTATAATAGCTGATTTATTTGATCGAGAAAATGGGATGCCAAAAATAAAAATTCCGCAAAACACACAAAGGTATCTTGCGGAAATTTGTAGCTCTGAAAAAAGTTTTCTTACTGATATGAAAGGAGTGCAGCGCCCCCATTATTAATCTCAATACCCGCTCTTTTTCCTCTCATATCCATTGTGAATGGAAAAGACCCGCAAAATTCATTTCCACCTGTATAACCCGGGTAATCATCGTCAATTTTTAGATTTAGAACAGGATTAAAAATGACCTCTTCTGCATCTGGCTTAAGGTACATCATAAACGCATCAGTAAGAGTATGAACTGTATTTGAGTTATCAAAAAATCCCTCTCTAAATCCCGTTCCCCATGTTTTTATCTGTTGTGGATCAAGAAGAAACTCGCTTACATCCTCAACATCATCTACTTTCTCTAGCATATGGATATTTCTTTCCTGTAGACTACCCCACTTTCTAGTCAGAGAATCAGCTATATGTATAAATTTATTCTCGGGTATATTGACAGAAAGCTTACTCTTTATGTGCTCTGTTACCTCGTCTGAATTCCAATTTTGGTTAAAATAAAGTTCGACAGAGGATGAAAAAGTAACAGTCACATATTTCTGTACTGAAGTTGTATTTTTTATCTCTGCACCAAAATATAGTACCTCTTGTGCTTGTGTTTCATGGACATTTCCTAGTAAAAACGCGCTCACTAGTCCTAATAATACTTTAATCTTTTTCATGTTGGTTTCCTTTTTAAAAAATGAAATATACTTCTAAATGTATAAGAGCTTATTTCAAGTAAAAAATTTAGTTTTTCAAAGAAGACGATGAAATAGAATTTTCCATGGAGATTGGGGCGATCAGATTTTCATGAGGCTCGCCAACGGTTGGCAAGGGCTGTGTCAGCGCTTCTCGCAGCACATGGTCTACGTATTTAACAGGAATGATTTTTACTTGCCTTTTAATTGCAGTGGGGAGTTCCTGTAGATCTTTTTGATTATCAAAGGGGATCAAAACGGTTTTAATCCCAGCGCGGATGGCGGCAAGAAGTTTCTCCTTGAGCCCACCGATAGGTAACACGCGACCCCGCAGCGTAATTTCCCCGGTCATGGCAATATCACATTTCACAGGAATCCCTGTGTACAAGGATACCAAAGACGTACAGATGGCAATACCCGCAGAGGGTCCATCCTTGGGCGTCGCGCCCTCGGGCACATGCAGGTGAATATCCGTCTTGGCAAATCGTTCTGAGTTAATGCCGAATTCTTTGGCGCGGGATTTGATGAAACTCAGGGCTGCGTGGACGGATTCTGTCATCACATCGCCTAGTTTGCCGGTGATATTAATTTTACCTGTGCCTTCAGACAGCGAGGATTCAATCAGCAAAATCTCGCCCCCCACTTCGGTCCAGGCAAGACCTGTGGTAACCCCAATCAAAGGTTCCGTTTCTGCAAGCCCAAAACTGTATTTGGGAACACCCAAAAAGGATTTCAGATTCTTCAGGGTTACGTGAACAGCCTTGGTAGACGTTGTGAGAATTTTTTTCAGAGACCGACGGGCAAGTTTAGAAATTTGACGCTCCAGAGACCGCACCCCTGCCTCGCGCGTGTAGCTACGAATCATTTCCCGAATGGCAGATTCTGACACATCCCACTCGGATTTTTTCAAGCCATGCTCGGTGCGTTGTTTATCAATCATATACCGCGTGGCGATCTTGATTTTTTCTTCTTCCATGTAGCCCGAAATCTGGATAAGTTCCATGCGGTCCAATAAAGGACGGGGGATATTCAGGCTGTTAGCCGTTGCGATAAACATCACATCTGACAGATCATAATCAACCTCTAGATAGTTATCATTAAAGGCCTTGTTTTGCTCAGGATCCAATACCTCTAGCAACGCCGCCGAGGGATCTCCCCGGTAATCGGATCCTAACTTGTCAATTTCATCCAATAGAATAATGGGATTGGAGGTTTTGGCGCGTTTCATGGCCTGGATGATCTTGCCTGGCATGGCCCCAATATACGTCCGACGATGCCCCCGGATTTCAGCCTCGTCATGCACGCCGCCCAGGGAAATACGCACAAACTTGCGACCTGTAGCCTCGGCAATGGATTTCCCTAAGGACGTCTTACCCACACCTGGAGGACCCACCAAACAAATGATCTGACCCTTTGTGATAGCCACCCGTTGTTTCACGGCTAGATATTCCAGGATACGTTCCTTGACCTTTTCTAGGCCATAGTGATCTCGATCTAAAATCTTCTTAGCGGCCTTGATATCTAATTTTGTCTTCGTGGGATTATTCCACGGCACGTCCAGCAACCACTCTAGATAGTTGCGGACAATGGATGTTTCGGAGGCCATGGGATTCATCATCCGCAGCTTTTTGACCTCGCCTTCGGCCTTTTTCCGCACAACCTCAGGAAACTTCGTTTCTTTAATGCGTTTTTGGAGTTGGGCTATATCATCAACGTCGCCTTCTTCCCCGCCTTGCAGTTCAGAGTGAATGGCTTTCATTTGCTCATTTAGATAATAATCCCGTTGATTCTTTTCAATTTGGGATTTGACCTTGGATTTAATTTTTTCCTCAATCTTTAGGGCGTCTATTTCTTTTGAGACGATTTCCAAAACCTTTTCAAACCGCTCTAGGATTGGAAAGCATTCCAATATCTCCTGACGATGGGCCATACTCAAGGGCAGCTGGGCCGCAATAGAATCAATGACTTGCTCTGGATCTGCCAATTTACTCAGCGCCCTCAATAGATCTTGGGGAACTTTTTTGTTCAGGGATGCATAATCATGAAAGGATTCAAGAAGGGTATTGAGATAGGGTTGAACCACTTTATCAGAGAGAGACTCAATCTTAACGGGGGAGGCCTGCGCCTTCAGAAATCCCATCACCTCAATGATATTTGAGATATGAACGCGTTCTTTGCCCTCCACCAAAATCTTGACGGTTCCATCGGGAAGGGTGATCATCTGAGTGATTTTTCCCAGCACGCCAACTGTATACAAATCCTTGATTAACGGGTGTTCGATGTTGGTATCCCGTTGGGTCGCCAGCAGAACCTCTTGGTTATTATCCATCGCGGAATTTAGTGCCGCAACAGATTTGTTCCGTCCCACAAACAGAGTCGCAACCATCTTGGGAAATACAACAATGTCCCGCAAAGGCAGAAGAGGATAGAGCTGATCGTATGGAGAGTTTTCTTTAATCATTTTTACAGTCAATAATGTTGTGGATTCCTCTAATTCTTAGCTGAAATCATTAAAAAAGGCAAGGGAGAGTTAGGATTCCCTTTTCCTAACAATATCAAGTTTTTTCTTAATTTCACTTATGGTATATCGTTGTTTCTTAAGGTCTTTAATTTGCTCCACCCGTTTTATCATTGAAGGATCAAAGAGTTGATAGCCAGAAGGGGTCATATCTGCAATCTCCAAAAGTCCTTCTTTGGTCCAAAAGCGGATGGTGGGAACAGTTTCTTCTACAATCTTAGCGAGTTTGCCTATTTTAAGGAGAGTGGGGTTTGCTTCCTCTGATGCAGCATCTTCTCCCTTAACCGCCTTTAGATAGATGTCCAGAGATCGATCTACGGCCTTTTCTATTAGATTGTAATAATCATCTTTGGGACCACCCAATTGCGCTTTTTCCAAGGCATCAATATAAGCAAGGCGATCTCTTTTTCGAATAATGGCAGGGGGATATCCATGCATCATCAAAATTAGATTCATTAACAGCCTTGCTGTTCGGCCATTTCCATCCACAAAGGGATGAATAGTCACCAATTCGTAATGGACAGCTGCTGCAAGTTCCACCGGATTTAGTTTTGAGTGATGAATCTCCTCCATAAATTTTGCCATCAAATCAGGCACTTTACGAGGGTTGGGAAGAATCACAGATGATCCCGAAATACGTACCGGCACACTGCGATAATGCCCCGCATTTGCATCATCAATGCCCTTTAAGATAAGGGAGTGGAGATAAAGAATGTCTTTTTCTTTTAAATCTTGAGGCTTTTTTCCGATGATGCTTTGAACCCAATCAAACGCCTTTGCGTGATTTTGGGCCTCTAGATGCTCGGTAAGGGTTTTACCCCCAACCGTTAAGCCCTTTTCCACCACTAAAGCCGTTTCTTGCCGCGTGAGCGTATTACCCTCTATAGCATTACTGGTATAGGTAAGCTCCACGCGAAACCAATCTTCCAGATTTCGCACAAGGGCTGGTGATAGGGGACGGCACCCATCGAGTTTTTGTTTCTTTTGATGCAGCGTGTCATAATCCATACACAAAGTATAAAGTATCATGTTATACTTTTCAATAGATTTTTCAAGAAAACAGCTTACCTAACAATCCACCCACAGCCTCAACGGTTTTTCCAGGGAGCATCACTGTATTTTCTAAAGTGCCTCTCACAGCATTTTCCAGCACAGCTGTCACAACCTTCCCTGTGTCAGCTTTAATGGTGTAATGGGGTGTAACGACGCCTTTGATAATATCCACAGAGCTATGAAGGGTCAGAGCCCCATCTAAATGCTGTAAGTCCAGGCCTGGCACAGGGGCCATTTGGGGGAGAATAGCTTGCAACCAAGGTGCCTTTAGGGGCACCTTGATGGGTTTTAAGTTAATGTGTCCTGATTTATTAGCCGTGCCGTAATTGCCTTTTAGATCTAGGGGGATACTCCCCACTTCTCCTGTCAATTGGAAAGAAAATTTGGTGGTTCCACCATTTATTTGAACTGGCCCCTCTAAATGAAGTTTGGGGATGCTTAATGGGATTTTCGTCCCTTGGAAATCGTGCTCATAATTGATAGTGGCAGCATCCATCTTGAGGAAGCCACTGAAGTAGTTATCATAGTTACTTTTATTATTTTTATTGTTCTCGTTTTTTACTTTTAGAGTAATTTCTGGGTGTTCTATTTTAAAATTTTCATATTGAAAACTCTTCGATTTTAAAGAAATGTCGGCGGCGAATTCTTCCTTAGCTATATTGATAGAAAAAGAAGAAATTCCTCGAATTACTCCATAAGAAGAAGTAATATCAGCCTCAATATTCCCTTTTATCCCGCCATTCATAGGATGGGCTATTATGTTTATAAGGATCTCATAAAAAGGGCCAACCAAACGCATGTTCTGTATTTTAATAGTTTTAAAGCTAAAGACAGAGGCCGCTTTTTTCTCTGGCGTCACAGCAACCCGTGAGACCGCAGGTGCTGGAGCAGAATAAGGATTAACTTCCAAGGTGTCTATTAGACTCCACACAGTGACCATAGTAGCACCAGTGGAGTCAATCACAATTTCTTTCACTTTTTTATTCGGCAAATCCCACGGATTGAAGGTAATATGAATTTTCTTTATTTTAAAAGGATATATAGACTTGATTCTAGAGGAGGATTTTATATCGCCTCTAGTTTTAAGCGTAACATCACCCGCATCCACAGAAAACCAACCTAGGGTGAGATCACCAATGGTGACCTCTACTTGGGGAAATTGCTTGTGCAGGAATTCCCGCGCCATACTGGAAAAAAATCGAGGCAAGAAAAAGATAAAAATTAAAAGGGAGAGAGCAATTCCCAAAAGTACTTTGGTTGTTTTGTTCATAAGGCTATCCTCCCATTCAAAATAAAAACTTATTCTGGCTTGACGGGCGTTTTCTTGTCAAGGTTTTTTAAAATATCAAAGGGGTTTTTCTGGGTAGATTCCGCATCGATTTCTCCAAATGTCTTTTCAAACAGGGACGATTTAATTTCTGGTTTTTTGGGGAAAGGAGGCAACATCAGGGAGAGGTTTTGAATCATGAGTTCCCCCACATCCACCATCCCATCCTTGGGGAGTTCGATGATTTCGGGGAGATGTTCAAAATCTTGATCCTCAAGGGGTCCGGGCTTTAGAATCAAGTGGAAGGATTCTTTCATGTGCTCCTCAACCGGATCCAACGTTACAACACATTCTTGTACGACGCTTGCGGTGATCTCCATATACAAATGAAATATCTTGGCATGGGCATCTTTTTTCAACGTCCCATGGGCCTTTAGATTTGAGAGGGCCTGCAATCCCAATCTTTTTTGTATCGCCTCACATTCACTTTGATTGGGCTTCAACGTCCATTCATCCGGCAGGTTTTCCAAATTATTGGTATCTATAATATAAGAAAATTCTTGCATAATATATTCTTTCTAGTGGTTTGGTAACTCTTCAAAAATATGCTAAAGTACACTCTATAAGGAGTAGGTAGAAAATGATACCTCTAATTTTATTTATCGCAGCACTTTTATGGATCCTATTTTGGATCCTTCGAAAATCCTTTGGAATTGCCCTTAAGATTCTATTAATCGTATTGATTGCAGCTGGTGCTTGGGGATTATATCAAAGCCTATTTTGAAAAAAGAACCTCTCTTCACTTTAAGAACCATCCCCTCCCTTTTCAAACCATCTCCTCGGAGGAGGGGGTCTACCATGACCTCCCGCCATAGTCCATAGGCATCAACTTTAGAAAATATGCTTTGAAATGAAGGAATATAGAGATCTGGTGTAAGTAAAATTCAGACAACCTCTATCAGTCTCAGAATTTGTTTTTAAGAAAAAATTTTAGGGGAGTGGTTAAGGAGAGTGGCGAGGGGTTCTTTCTACTTTACCACATACCAAAATATATGGTTCCCGCTCTGTATGGCAGAAATCCCTTCTCTCGTCAAGAAAATAATTCAGCTTTATCAATATTTATTTTGCTGTTTTTGCATTTATAATTTGACAGAGGTTTTGAAACGCTTTAAATATGGCATAACGCATATATGCGATGTTGGGAGACACCCTTCGCCCCCCTTCAATCTCTCTATCTTAAAATCCTAAAGCTACAGAATTACAGAGCTTTTTCTATAAATTCTTGGATTTAGTTTCCATTTTTTCCTTAAGTTGGCACCCATGCGCCGTAGCAGGAGGGGGTAGCAGTTATAATACTTTAGCCACCAACTACAGCGTTGGAAGGAACCGGAGCAGGCTCTTGCACCACATACACAATAATCGGTTGAGGTTGGTATTGGGGTTGGGGTGGAGGTGCTCCTCCCAATTCTGGGCAATGCATACTTGCCGGGGTCGTAATAGGCGGCTCTATTGGTTTCTGTTGGGGAGCCATAGGATTACCCCCCATCCCTGGAATTGCTGATGTCATCATCCCCGGTGAAATGGTGGGCTTGAAGTTCACATTTACATTGCTGCTGGATGATTTACTGCTGATATTCGTGTGCTGAGAGCTGGTGTGGACATAGCTCTGATTCACAATCTGGGTCATTCCGTTAGCATGTTGAATGAGCGTCAATGTTCCTAGAACTAGCATCATTTTAGATAAATAAAATTTCATCTGAATAGACCTTTCTTGTTATCAACTATTCTCTTGGATTATTTGCATCAATTTTTCTTTTGCGTCTGCTTTAGCACGTCGACCTGGATGAATATCGTGTTTTTCGCCTTCTATAATATGGCTTGCGAATGCAATGGCTCGCCCCTCTTTTTGAATCCACCCCACAAACCATCCGTGTTGAAGATCTAGTTTCTTCACTCTATCTTTGCTGAGCTGAGAACCGTGGCCTGTTTTTCCATAAAGTTTCCAACCACCAGGTAGCTCCTCCAAAAAGAGGATATTTTTTGTCATTTCCTGGGATTTAAGGCTAAGGGGTAGTTTATTATCAACAAGATTTTGTAAAAACACGACATATTCCTTAGGAGAAATCTCTAGCGAGCTGGATAGCCATGCGTTTGTTATTCCATTATTTTTACCTTTATCACCTGAAACATCCTGATTTCCATAGTTAAGCTTTACGATATATCCTTTGAATTTATTCATTCCCATTTTTTGCGTTAAAACTTGAGAATACCAAAGGCAGCTATTTTTCATCCATGTTGTTGGATTATGGGGCTGTTTCCATCTATCAAGATAACTTTCATAACCTTCTTTAAATGGCAGCTCAGGATGGGTTTCATCAATTAGTAACCCTTCCTCATATCCCATGAGGCTAATAACAATCTTGAAGGTAGAGCAGGGAGCATGACGTACTTTACAATCCCCTTCTTGTTTAATGACCTTATTATTTTCCTTAGCTAAAAAACACGTTGTATCTGCGGATGCTGACAGGCTAAGAAATAAGACGATATTTAAAAATGAGATTATTTTTTTCATTTTAGTCTTTCTATTTTTACAGGCCATTATTTATAATTATTTTGTTACATGGTAAATATAGTGTCCTTTTCCAAAAAAACAAGGGTTCTTTGACTAATATAAACTCAGATTAGTTGCACCCTTCCAACCCACCCCGACGAAAGTCGGGGTCCATGTAGCGATTATACCCTCTAGGCATTGAATATTCTAACTTTCTTGGACCCCGACTTTCGTCGGGGTGGTTGTGATGGGAGAAAATGGTCTTACGAGCATTTTAAAAAAGCTGGAAAAAGTTTTCAAAATAAGCTACAAAGTCATGCGTGCCTCAACATTCTTAGGAGAACCCTATGCAACACTTGGATTTTGAAACTCCCATTTTAGAATTAGAAGAAAAAATATCTGAACTGCAGCATATGTCCAACAATGATGGCATCAATATTGTGGAAGAAATCTCTCGGCTGCAAAAGAAACTGGATAAGATTCTGGCGCAAACGTATACCAAGCTAACGCCTTGGCAAAAGGTCCAGGTAGCGCGGCACCCCGAGCGTCCTCACTTTAAAGATTACGTCAAATTGATGGTGGAGGATTTTACCGAGCTTGCGGGTGATCGGGCCTATAGCGATGATCAAGCCATTGTGGGGGGATTTGGCCGCATCGATGGGCAATCTGTCATGATTATTGGGACGGAAAAAGGTAACGATATTGAAAGCCGTATGAAGCATAACTTCGGAAGTGCCAAGCCCGAGGGATACCGCAAAGCGCAACGTCTCATGAAGCTTGCGGATCAGTATGGTGTCCCCCTGGTGACCCTTGTGGATACGGCGGGTGCTTACCCTGGCGTAGGTGCAGAAGAACGAGGTCAGGCCGAGGCCATTGCTAAATCCATGGAAGTATCCCTGCAGCTGGAAATCCCTTTCGTTAGTGTGATTGTGGGAGAAGGCGGATCGGGGGGAGCCATTGCCCTTGCAACCGCTAACACCGTTAATATGTTGGAACATGCCGTTTATTCTGTGATTTCGCCTGAAGGATGCGCTTCCATTTTATGGCGTAGTTCTGACTTCAAGGAAAAAGCTGCCGAGGCCCAAAAACTAACAGCCCAAGATCTGCTATCCTTGAAGGTTATTGACAAAATTATTCCAGAGCCCCTGGGGGGAGCCCATCGGGACCCTAAGAAAACAGCCCAGGAATTGAAGAAAATAATCCTCCAAGATTTATATCGCCTCAATCAACATTCTCCCCGTGATTTAAAACTGCAGCGCCGCGCTAAATTCCTAAATATGGGCCGAACCTTGGTGCGGTAATAAATTCCGATCATAGATTGAGATTTTTGTCCCCTTTCGAACCGCCCCTACGTAAGTCGGGGCCCACAGACACCTCTGAGTGATACCTCAAAAGTGCTACTGCACATGGATCCCCGCCTCCGAGGGGATGGTTTGTTAAGGGAGATGATTCATATTTTCCACCCCTCTATTTGCACCCCACACGAACCATTCCCGCGGAGGCGGGAATCCATGTGCGGTAGCACTTCTAAGGCATTCCCCAGAGAGTGCTGTGGGCTCCCGGTCTTCGCCTTTTCATAATGTGCACGCGTAACGCCACACCCCTCACCCCTTATTTAGACCCCCTAATATTTTCCTATTGATTTTATTTTAATTATAATTTATATGCATAATATAGGTACTTAATATAAAGGAGGATCAAAAAATGAATGATGTCAAGAATGTGAAGAAAAAATGGTCGGATTTTGAAATTACAGCATTGCGTAGTTCCTATGAGGCCGGGCTTAGAACGAAACAGATCGCAAGGCGTCTCAATCGATCTTGGGATTCGGTGAATAAGGCTCTGAGTCGATTTTCCATAAGAACACCCCAAAGAACAGCGATTAATTTTCCCAAGACGGGGACTCTTCCGCAGTTGGTTTGTCAAAAACAATTGCCTTTAGATCCTGATCGTTTGTGGAAATTTGTTAAGGATGCTTTCAAGCAGCCTGGGTATATGAAACACGCCCCATCCCATAACAGCTTGATCGTGGCGCTCGGGTTAGAAAAGTTAGACCCCTTGGGAAAATTACCCATGGATAAATCTAGGTTGTTTCGCCTGGAAAACCTTTCATCCCCTCTTCCCATAGAATTAGAGGGCGTGCAAAATCTGATGCCGAAAAATTTTGATGAAGTCATTCAATGGGTCCAGGCAAATTCTGGGGTAGAAATCACAAAAACCATATGCCCAGGCCATCACCCCTTTTATTCCATTAGGGATCCTCGGGGGCAATTTAATCATTTTCAACATAGCCTATTAAGTCAAAGTCAGGTTTTAGTGTTAATAAATAAATATAGGAAAAATATTGGTCTTAAAATTATAGATATCCATGATATACTATACAAAGGCTACTAATTATGAAAAAATATAGTTATGAAAAATATTTATACATATATTTTTTTCCTTATTTTACTTGTTTTTCACGATACAGGTGCTGAAACAAACCTAGAGCATGGAAGAAAAAAGATGGATCGAGGGAGTTATTTCGAATCTGAAAAGGCTTCAGGGAATACGCCTAGGCAACCCATAGAAAAAAATCCTATTTCAACTTATTGTGGTCCTGATTGTATAAATTGCGGATTTAGTAAAACACAATGCCTTGCAGTATTGGGGAAATATTTTTCTACTCTCTGTCAAAATCAGCCCGCCTTAGATATTAAAATAATTTCTGAAAAAAAACACGGGGCAGCGGAGTTTAAAGTTTTAGAAAGCATGCGCCCTGATCAAAATTGTTTTGTGATTTGGCAACGCTACGCTGAAACATGTAGTAGACTATGCGGGGACACTTAAATAAAGATATATTTTTATAGGAGAAAAAAATGAAGAAAAATCTTACTATATTATCAGCCATTATTGGGGGGCTTTCTATACTTGCCGCGAAGGCTGATCCCATCAAAATCGCGGGATACCCTCTTTACTCTATTCAAAATCAAAAAATTATCGCTAAAATTTTTGGAACAGCCATATCCTATCAATGGGTTGATGGAATGACATGGCCTGATGTCCTCCAGGCAATCAGTGCAGGCAATGGGTCTGTGGATTGTGCGATGGATGTTGGATATACGGCTGAACGTGGAAACGAATTGCAGTATGTTCCTACTTCTTATGCCAGAGAAGTAGATGCAATTGTTTTTCACTCATCTATCTCAGGACTTCCCCACACATTTGAAGACATGGAATCAGTAGATGCGTTTTTCAGGACAGGAAATGGAAAAGGACTTTCTTTAGGTGGAGTTATTAAAACAAAAACAGGAAATCCTGATTTTGATAATTACATGATCACTAAAAAGCTATTTAATAGTAATCAAGAAAAGTATGATGCCTTTAATAATCATGAGGTAGATGCCATTGTTATTTATGGAAACGAAGCTGTTTCTGGAGATGTTAAAAAGGTTCCCCTGGATTTCATCGAAGACTCCCTTTACATTGCCTGTTCAAAATCTGTCAACTCTGGAACCATCAAGCAAATGGATGATGCAGTTAAGGTTTTCCTCAAAGATCCTAGTTATAAAGAAACCCTCGGGGATGCGGTTGGTCCTGTTTCGTAAGATTTTCCTAGACGCGACCATTTTTCCATGATATTTTAAACTTGAACTTTAAATTTTCATGGAAAAAATGGATCGCACATACTTTTTAAAAAAAATCCAAAATTACTTTAGTTTTAGTCCTGTTGTAGCCCTTTTGGGACCAAGGCAGGTGGGGAAGACGACCCTTGCCAATTTGTATAGACAAGGATTTGATGGCCCCGTTCAATTATTTGATTTGGAAAATCCTTTAGATTTAACCAAACTTGAAAATCCCACCCTTGCTTTTGAGAATTTTAAAGAAGGCCTTATCATTATTGATGAAATCCAGCGACGCCCGGATTTATTCCCCGTTTTAAGGTATATGGTTGATTATTATAAGTCTCTAAAATTTCTAATTTTAGGAAGTGCCTCACGCGATCTGATTCAACAATCTTCTGAAACTTTGGCTGGAAGAATATCGTATCTTGAGTTGCCGCCTTTCCAATTCTTTGAAGTAGGCAACATGGAAAAATTGTGGCAACGCGGTGGATTTCCTCCATCCTACTTGGCAGACGATATTGACCAAAGCTGGAATTGGCGCCGGTTTTATATTCAAACTTTTCTGGAGCGGGATATTCCTAACCTGGGATTTTCTATTCCTGCTCAACAAATAGGGCGTTTTTGGATGATGCTGGCCCATTATCATGGCAATCTTTTTAATGCCTCAGAAATTGGAAAATCCCTTTCTATTTCTGGCGTGACCGCTAAAAAATATCTGGATATTTTAGAGGGCACTTATATGATCCGCCAGCTTCAACCCTGGCATGAAAATATTTCAAAGCGTCAGGTTAAAACCCCTAAAATATATTTTAGGGACTCAGGCATTTTTCACAGCATTATTGATTTAAAAACACTTGATACCCTAAGGGGGAGCCCCAAGTTAGGCGCCTCTTTTGAAGGATTTGCCATTGAACAAATTATTAACGGATTAAATTTGGATCAAAATCAATTTTATTTTTGGGCCACCCATCAAGAAGCCGAATTAGATTTATTTGTGCTTAAAGAGGGCAAAAGAATTGGCTTTGAATTTAAGTATGGAGACCAACCCAAAATTACCAAATCCATGCGCATGTCTATAGATGCCTTGAAGCTTGATGAGTTAAATATTATCATTCCAGCAGATACTCATTTTTCCATGGAAAAAAATATTCATGTTTGGGGAATAAAGAGTTATATAAATAGCTTAAATTTATCCATGAAAATTTAAAGTTAAAGTTTAGATTTTCATGAAAACATATCAGATCCATACTCTTCGGATTTCGAAATGTGGGAAGTTAAATGAGGGACCGAGGAGGGATAGTGTACTATAGTACATGCCCGACAAAGGTACCCGAAATTTAACGATCCACAGTTTGAAAGGCGAGGAGTATAGTAAATTCAGCTAAAGGTAGAACATATAATGCACAAGGTTTTTTGGGATAACCCTTATCAACATAGTTTACAAACCAAAGTGGCATCTGTAGATGGCAATCGAATCGTGCCCGAGGCAACGATAGCGTTTTCTTTTTCCGGGGGTCAAGAGAGCGATAAAGCCACGATCAATGAACTTGATGTTGTGGGTTCGGAAATAGAGGGTAATCTTATTTATTATACCCTTGCAGATGGACATGGACTTGCTGTGGGGGACACCATTCAAATGGAAATTGATTGGCCTCGTAGATATCGATTGATGCGGTTGCATTTTGCAGCGGAATTAATTTTAGAGCTAGTAACGAAAAAACTGAATCTTGAAAAAATCGGGGCCCATATTGCAGAAACCAAGGCGCGCATAGATTTCGTTTGGGACAAAAATATCTCGACTATTTTTGAGGAGATATTGGCCGATTATAATGAAATCATCAAAGCTGACAAACCCATCCACAAAGATTTTTCTGACATCCAAAGCCAACGACGTTTTTGGGAAATTGAAGGTTTTTCCAAAGTCCCTTGTGGCGGAACTCATGTCAAATCAACCGCTGAAGTGGGATATGTTACCCTCAAAAGAAAAAATATAGGTGGATCCAAAGAAAGAATCGAAATCAGTTTGATTGAAGATGCTGTTGTAGGCTAATTTAAGGAAAGATTTTATAAAAAACTGGACAAATTCACTTTTGAAAAATGAATTTGTCCAGTTTTTTGTTTCACATCATCGCAGACCGTAAATTTTAAATAACCCCTATGCTGTCATATATGGACAGAGTGCAGGGTCCCAAAGGGGCACCAGCAAAGATCCAGGATTGTGAGTTGAAAGTGTTACCGTGTTAAATTCAAACCTTTATTCTCCTTCAGCGTCCTCTGCACCAATTCGTCCACGCGTTCATTTTCAATGTGACCATTGTGCCCCTTGACCCAATGCCATTCGACATTATGCGTTTGAATTAAGGCATCGAGCTCTTCCCATAAGTCCTGATTTTTGACTTCTTTTTTCTGAGAGGTTTTCCAGTTATTCTTTTTCCACCCATGGATCCATTTGGTAATGCCATCTTTTAGATAATTGCTGTCGGTATATAATTTAATGGGAACAGGTTTTTTGATGGCCTTTAAGGCCTCGATTGCGGCCATCATTTCCATGCGATTGTTGGTGGTTTCTGATTCATACCCGGCAATTTCCTTTTCAATACCGCTATAAACCAACAAGGCTGCCCATGCTCCAGGACCTGGGTTTCCATGGCATCCCCCATCTGTAAAAATTTCAACGTGCATTTTCTTGCTTTCATTAAATATTATTTGCCATATAATACGTAGTTCTTTATTTAAAACACAAGAGGGTTATATGAAATTTCCACAAGCCTTAATCGAAGGACGTTTGATTAAAAGATATAAACGGTTTCTAGCGGATGTTCAGTTGTTAAGTGGAGAAGAAGTGACGGTCCATGTTCCCAACTCGGGATCCATGATGGGTTTGGTGGATCCAGGGAATCAGGTATGGATTAGCCCTCAAGATAAACCTGAACGCCAACTAAAATACACTTTAGAATTTATCAAGGTTGGACCCAGTCTGGTGGGGGTTAATACATCCTGGCCAAATAAGCTAACCGAGGAATCCATTCTAAATGGCACCATTGCTGAATTGCAAGGGTATCCCATCTTAAAAAGAGAAATGGCGCGGGGAGGATCTCGGTTCGATTTCATGTTGGAAAATGATCAAGGTCGATGTTATGTGGAGGTAAAAAATGTCACCTTGCAACGAGGACAAGGGGCCTATTTTCCAGATGCCGTAACAACCCGAGGGGCAAAACACCTAAGAGATTTGGCTCTTGCGGTAAGACAAGGGGATCGGGCTGTGATGCTATATATTATCCAGCGCATGGATTGCAATTATCTTTCCTATGCCTCCGACATTGATCCTGCTTATTGGAGAGCTTATAAAGAGGCCTCTGCAGCAGGTGTCGAAATTCTATGTTATGAATGCGATATGAACTTAGAGGGGATTGCTGTTACCAAGCCTGTTCCCATTCGGATTTGAGTTTTGAGTAAAAATGGCGTAAACATTAAAATATTGGCGTCATCCCGAGCAGTGAGCGAAGCGAGCGTCGTCGAGGGATCTAGCACAAATGAGAAGGAGTAGCCTTCACTTTGTAAGGAAAAATAAGGTGAGGGCTGTGCCCTCCCATATGTACTGGATCCTTACGCACGCTTGCTTCGCTCGCGGCTCAGGATGACATAAAAAAGAGCAAAGGACCCTAAATGAACCGTAGCCTAAAATTTCATACACCTGAAGACTTTGAAGGAATGCGTCGCGCTGGCCGGTTGGCGGCAGAGACCCTCGATTTCATTACTCCCCATGTGAAGCCTGGAATTACAACCGATCATATTGATCAGTTGTGTTATGAATTCATGACCAAGAATGGAGCGATTCCCGCAACCCTGGGATATCATGGATATACGAAATCCTGCTGCACCTCCATTAACCATGTGGTATGCCATGGGATTCCCAGTGATAAGGTTCTGCAGGACGGAGACATTATCAATGTTGATGTGACACCCTTATTGGATGGATGGCATGGGGATTCCAGTCGCATGTACTTGGTGGGAAATGTAGGGGTTAAAGCCAAGAAATTGGTGGACGTGACCTATCAAGCCATGATGCGGGGAATTAAGGCTGTCAAGCCAGGCGCCACCTTGGGCGATGTGGGGCATGTGATCCAAAGCTATGTGGAGTCCCATGGGTATTCCGTGGTGCGAGATTTTTGCGGACATGGAATCGGTCGCGTGTTTCATGATGAGCCGGAAGTGGTGCATTATGGGAAGCCAGGTCAAGGATTGGTCTTAAAAGAAGGTATGTTCTTTACGATTGAGCCCATGATTAATGCGGGTAAGTATGACGTCAAGGTCCTGAGTGATGGATGGACAGCGGTGACCCGAGATAAATCCTTATCTGCTCAATTTGAACATACCATCGCCGTCACCAAAACAGGGTATGAAATCTTTACCCTTTCCCCCAAGGGATGGGATAAACCGCCCTATGAGTAATAAAAATACTTTTGAATTCTATTCTTCGGAAGGAGCCTCATAGTGTCCACCTTTTTCAAGAAGTTCTAGAGTTTTTGCAGCTACCATTCCAGATTCAATGGCTCCATCCATACTGCCTGCACTCTCGTCTTTAACTGTATGCTCCCCTGCAAAAATAATTTTAGAACCAATGGGGCGAACGATATGCGGCATGTCTATGGATTCATGACCTGAAACTACCTTGCCCATTTGGGAAAATATACCCAATTGTCCTGGTGCTTTGTAGCTGTAACTTCCTAAAGAATACGGGTCTTGAGACCAATTAACAACCTTTGGTTCACCTTCTCTTAGCTCTCCATATACAGCCTGTAATGTTTGATTAGCAGTTGTAATGTATTCTGCTGCATTAGTCTCAGTTAAGTTTTCTCCTGCTGGTCCCCCGTAAAAAAGGGTCATGGCTTCTTTTCCAGGGTTAAACCAAGAGACCCCTTCCTCGTTAATTGTGGACCTTGTTGTAGCGGATTCAGGTACATGAACAGGGACCAAAATTTTAGAGTTCGTTCCATAGGGAAGGGTACGAATTATCTCTGATTGATCGACAGGGATTAATCCAGGCTGAATAGCAACATATCTTAAGGTAGAAAAGGGCAAAGCTAAGATGACATGATGTGCTAAAACTTCATGACCATCTCGAAATACTAACTTAATTTTTTCACCTTCTTGATCAATAGAGGTTAGAGTTTTGCTGTATTCTACTTTTCCTCTTATTTTTTCATGTTCGATAAGGGTGTTAATTATGGTACTATTTCCACCAGGTAAATAAGGATACCCTTCTTCTCCTCTAGGATGCGCATTTAAAAAATATTCAATTACCTTAAAAACCCCTTCGCCATAATAATAATCTGCTTGTTCAGGGGATCCTCCGATGACGTTTCTAATTTTAATATCAATATATCGTCTTAATTTAGGAGTAATGGGATGTGTGTCAAAATAAGCATCTAGAAAATCTTTTAAAGAATATCCCTCTTGTTCCATAAGCTGTTTAACCAGAAGGTCGTCAACTTCTTTTACTTCCTCTTTAATGAGAGTATCTAGATTTTCATGAGATTGAGTTGTATAGAGTGATGGAGGCTGTGATATCAGATTAATTTGAAGACTTAAATCATGACAAAGCTTTTCAACAGAAGCAGGGTGATGCCCCTCATAAAGATCTTGTCCGCCCAACTCCCCATACCTTGGATCTGTGAAAACCCGACCACCTGCACGATCTCTTCCTTCGTATATTTTAAACTCGCCTGGAAGATAGAATCCGGCCGTTAATCCAGCAAGGCCTGCTCCAATGATGGCGGTATCCACTTCCTCATGTTGGGCAACAATTGGTTGGATTCCGAAAGAAGCAATACCTATAGATAAGACTAGCTTTTTATACCAATTTTTGAACTTAAGCATTTTTACTCTCTTTC
Source organism: uncultured Hyphomicrobiales bacterium (assembly GCA_964402405.1). Taxonomy (GTDB): domain Bacteria; phylum Pseudomonadota; class Alphaproteobacteria; order UBA7879; family UBA7879; genus CAYOCE01. The sequence continues at coordinate 22,079 of CAYOCE010000014.1, forward strand.
TTAAAAAAATCTGTTTATATTCTCTTATATATGCACTAATATCTTCATTTCAATAGTTTTGATGGATTTTTGATGGATTTTTCTTGGGCGCATAATAAGCGTTTTTGTATTTTGGGCCTGGCGCGTTCAGGGCTTGCGGCTGCTCGTGTTCTTAAAGAACAGGGTTTTCCTGTATTGGCCTGGGATGATAAGTTATCTAATAATGCCCAGGAAATTTTAAGGCAGGAGAACATTCCCCTCCAAAATCTACTCACTCATGATTGGCAGGAAAATGACATTCTGGTTATTAGCCCAGGGATTCCTCATACATTGCCATCACCTCATCCTATTATAGCCCGAGCCAAGGCAGCAGGCGTCCCTGTTACCGTAGATGTAGAATTGTTTTTAAAATCCATTCCTAAGGATGCTTGGGTGATTGGGGTTACCGGTACCAATGGTAAATCCACAACCGTGAGTTTATTACATCATCTGTTTAAAACAGCTGGGGCTAAGGTGGCGCTGGGGGGAAATTTTGGAGTGCCCGTTTTTGCGTTGGAGCCTGCAGATATCTATGTTCTGGAATTATCGTCCTATCAACTGGAATTAATGGAAACGCCCAGGTTAAATATAGCTGTGCTTTTAAACCTTATTCCCGACCACTTGGAACGCCATGGAGGTGTAGAGGGATATGTTGAGGCGAAGCGTAAGATTTTTGAGTTAATGGCGCCGAATGGGGTTGCCATTTTAGGAATCGATACGCCTCTGAGTGCGGCACTTCTGAAAGATACCATGATGTCTCTGTCTGCTAAAAAATTTTCTACCCTCATATCCCTTGAAAATGCGCCATTCTTAAAGGGGCAGCATAATGCGGAAAATGCCTTTGCTGCTAGCGCTACATTTTTAGAGACCCCCAATATTGACCACACAACCTTACAAAGGGGCCTAGATACTTTCCCCGGGTTGGTTCATCGTCAACAGCAGATTGCGATTTTGGGGAATGTGGCCTTTGTGAATGACAGCAAAGCAACCAATTGTGATTCAGCCATCAAGGCGCTGGAGTGCCATGACAATATTTATTGGATTGTGGGGGGAAAACTGAAAGAGAACGATTTTGACGTGGAAAAATTTCGTCCCTACTTCCATAAAATCAAGGCAATCTTTACGATAGGAGATGGGGGGCCTGTGTTTCAGGAGGCCTTTCAAAATATCCTCCCCACATTTTCCTGTGGTACCCTAGACGTGGCCACACACAAAGCATATGATATGGCTAAGAAGTCAGAGGGTCAGGCAGTGGTTTTACTATCCCCCGCAACGGCTTCCTTCGACCAATTTAGAGATTTCGAGGATCGGGGAGAATCCTTTGGTCGGATTGTTCATAAAATTTTAAAAGAGGCCCCATGAAGCCATATTTATTCTCCAGAAAAGACAAAAGCATCTTAGGCAAATGGTGGTGGACCGTTGATAGATGGATGCTGATGGCTATTACAGCCCTGATGATCATTGGCATTTGGTTGAGCATGTCCGCAAGTCCCATGGTGGCTGAGCGCATTGGATATTCCACCTTCTATTTTACTTATCGCCATTTGCTGTTGGTAATACCCGCTTTTTGCTTGATGGTGGGATTTTCTTTGTTGGATCAAAAGGCCCTCAGACGATTATGTTTACTAATGTTTTTGATTGAGATGATTTTTCTGATTCTAACCCCCCTCATCGGACATGAGGTTAAGGGAGGCAGAAGATGGATGAATATTTTTGGATTTTCCCTCCAGGTGTCAGAATTTATCAAACCAACCTTTGCCGTGGTCACTGCTTGGTTTTTGTCGAATCCCACGACGTTTAAAGGTATCAGCAGCTATAAACTAACCTTTGCTTTATTAGGTTTAATTATTGGATTGGTCATGATGCAGCCAGATTTTGGGATGGCGATTGTGATTACCTCTGTATTTTTGGTGCAACTATTTTTAGCAGGACTTCCTTTGATCTTTCTGGGGATAGGGGCTCTCTTTGTTTTGATATCGGGAATTGGTGCCTATTTTTTCTTTCCTCATGTGGCTAGTCGTATCGATCGTTTCTTGGATCCAGAGGCGGGGGATAGATACCAAATCAATCATTCCTTGGATTCCTTTATCCGCGGGGGATTAGGGGGGGTGGGTCCCGGAGAAGGTACCATCAAAAAAGTTTTACCAGATGTTCATGCGGATTTTATTTTCGCTGTGGCGGGTGAAGAATTTGGCCTAATCATGTGCCTATTGATTGTGGGGATTTTTGTCTTCATTATTGTCAGAGGACTATATCATGCCTACCATCAACCCTCTCTATTCCCTATGTTAGCGCTGGCGGGCCTTATTTCCCAGTTTGGAATTCAGGCATTTATTAATATTGCCTCTACCCTTCATCTAATTCCCACAAAAGGCATGACCTTGCCCTTCATTAGCTATGGAGGATCATCACTTCTCGCCATTGCCATCAACATGGGAATGGTTTTGGGCTTTATAAGGTCTCAAGAAAAAGAGAGAGACAATCGGTGATTCTCATTTGAGTGTCAAAAAAACATAACAATTATAAAAAATATGTAAAAAA
>CAYOCE010000015.1:0-23942 GCA_964402405.1 uncultured Hyphomicrobiales bacterium
TGGATATGAGAAACTCTGATATTAAAGCAGGCTTCGAGGGTGCTTTTGATGAAGGTGAAAAACTTGGTCTCGAAAAAGGGGAGAAGCTTGGCCTAGAGAAAGGAAAAAAAGAAATAGCTAAGGCTCTTCTCTCAAAAGGAATTCCTATATCTATCATTGCTGAGACAGTAGATTTAAGTGAAATAGAGATTGGGAATTTAAAGAAAGATTTATAAATGCACTGCTAATAAAGTGACTTAAAGACTATTCTTTAACAATGGGCTACAGAGACCCTTCATGAAAACTAAAAGTATGGGTAATATTGTCTTTGGTCAGGATTTCCTTCGTCGGGCCCCATCCCACCACATGATTTAATAACAACAACGTTTCGGGAAAATGATTTTGCACAATATCCAATTCGTGCAGCACCACAATAATCAGGCGTCCTTCCTGATGCCATTCCGTGATTTGCTTAATTAAAATACGATAGGTAGTTTGATCAACCGAGGTAAAAGGCTCATCTAAAATGATAACGGGCTTATCTTGCAGAATCAACCGCGCCAGCAGCATACGCTGAAATTGACCCCCAGAAAGGGTTTCGAGGGATTTATTTTCGAATCCCTTAAGACCCACTTTGTTTAAGGCATTTGTAATCGCCTCTTTATGGGTTTTGTTAAAAGAGTTATAAAAACCGGTTTCTTGCCATAGCCCCATGGCCACTACTTCCTGGACTTCTAAAGGAAAGGTATGATCCAGATTATTTTTTTGAGGGAGGTACGCAATATCCGTGGGTTTAAAATGATGGCAAAAGATGTCCCCTTTGCTTAGGGAAACCATATCCTGAATAGCCTTGATCAAGGTTGTTTTGCCACTTCCATTTGGCCCCACCACAGCGGTTAAACTACCTGGATTAAAGGCCCCAGAAATATTTTTAAGGGCGAGGAAATTTCCATAGGAAACGGTTGCATTTTTTAAAACGATATGAGGCTTTGTGTTATTTTGTGATTTCATCATTTATTAGGAGGCCCACCATACCCAAAACCAAATTATGGCAACGAAGATGGCTATTAAGCTTATCCGAACGCCCACGTTTAAAAAATAGGGTGACATTATCTTCTCCAAAATTTTACAACCAAAGTTACTTTATCCCAATGCATTCCATTGGAAAAGGTATTATTTGTACAGGGAAAATTTCTTCGTAATTTGACTGACAACATCCCATGGTCCAAACAGGACCGCCCCATAGTAAATCAATTGATCCTCAGAAGTTTCAAGAGTGTTATCCAGTTGTTCCTGATACGTCCCGCCAGTCATTGTATTGAGGAAGGCCCCGAACTTTATCTGGTGCTCTCTCGCGCTATGAACCGCCTTTTTTATTTCCCCAGACTTCCCTCGCAAAATAATAAAGGGCATTTGGGATATATTGGGATAGATATTCCCATCCTTGTCCTGATAATCATTCAATTTCAAAAGGTCATTATTTAGCTGCGCCCCGAGTCCAATGATCATATGGGCTATAGCATTCATGGCAACGCCTGTTTCAATATCCTTATTCACGATGGCGACTAGCTTATTTTCAAACGACATATTATTTTTTCCTTACCTATTTGATTGAAATAACTTTTCCACTAGTAAGTGCCAGCAAATCTTTTCCCTTTAGATTAAAGACAGCGTTGGGAGTACCCGCTGCAGCCCATAAATTATCGAAGGTTAGAAGATCTTCATCAATGAAAATAAAATCAATTTTTTGCTGATGGCCCACAGGCGGAATCCCTCCAATGGCAAAGCCGGTCACATCCCGGGTAAAATCAGCGTCTGCCTTAGTGATTTTTTCACCCACGTGGGATTCTATGACGGATTCATTCACTCGATTTGGCCCGGAGGCTAATACCAATATGGGCGTGTTGGTTGCTTTTGTTTTGAAAATCAGAGACTTTGCAATCTGTGCCACCTCACATCCAATAGCCAATGCCGCATCAATGGCTGTCCTCGTACTATCTGTCAGTTCAACTACTCTGCATTCAAGACCTTTGCTTTTTAACACATCTTGGACACTTTGGGCACTTTTTGCCAGGGATTGATTTTGGTTCATGGATTGTTTTTCCTAAAAATTAAACGATTTGGGCATTCTATCTTTTTAAATGACAGATGTCAGTCGTAATTTTTGAAGATAATGAAAAAATAAAACTGTTGGATTTATTCCTAAAACCTCTTACCATAATAATATAACCAATAAAAAAGTAAGGGAGCTCTCATGACCAAAATAAGCCTATTTTCTTATGCTATATTCATATGCCTTCTTATCTCACTTACAGAAAACCTATCTTTTCCGCCCATGTCGGGAACAGGAGTTGCATTTGTATCCCAGGAGGTTACGCCCGGCATAGAAATTGTGTATCAACAACCGGGTGATAAGATTCCAGAAGATGCTAACGTTGTTCTGACAACTGATGCGAATAGCTCAGAAATAAGCACCTCAGAACAACCTACAACAGTTGCTGTTGAAACTGTCGTAAATGAATCTAAATCTGTCACAGGGGTAATCCCCTTTAATGGGTAAAAAGCGAGGTCTTTTCAATTCTGATCCTTTGGTATATAAAGAACCCATTATGGCTTAATTTATAGGTTTTGGACATTTTATGCGCGTTTTATACCATTTTCCCCTGTGCCCTTTTTCTAGAACAATACGACTGATTCTGGGGGAAAAGAAATTAGAATTTTCCCTAATTATTGAAAAACCATGGCAAGAACGGGATGAGTTTGTTCGTTTAAATCCAGCAACCGATCTCCCTGTTTTAGTTGAGCCGGATGAAATTATTATTTCAGATGTGGGGGCCATTGCTGAATATCTGGAAGAAGTTTACCAGGGGGATGTGTTATTGCTCTATCCCGGAAGTGCCAAAAATCGGGCAGAAATTCGCCGGACACTTAGTTGGATTAACGGGAAATTTAATCAGGAAGTAACCCAGCGATTGGTATGGGAAAAATACTTTAAACCCCAGTATGGGAAAGGGCATCCAGATCCTAAGATCCTACGATTAGGATCCACCTATTTAGGGTATCATCTAAAATATTTTTCTTGGCTATTGGAAACTAGGAATTGGATTGGGGGAAATTATTTTTCTGTAGCAGATGTTGCCCTTGCCGCCCATTTATCCTCTATCGACTTCTTGGGGGGCGTTCCCTGGGATCAATATCCTCTTATTAAAAACTGGTATGCATGTATCAAGTCTCGCCCCAGTTTTAGACCCCTTCTAACAGATCGCGTTACAGGGTTAACGGCCTCCATCCATTATAGTGATCTTGATTTTTAAATACCCAAAATCTTTAAAATTTTTTCCTGTGCCTTAGCTAAATCGGTTTTTTCAATGCAGGCCGCTTCGGAAGATAGGCGAATAAGGGCCTCTTGAAATAAATTGCGTTCACTAAAGGATAACTCTGTGCTTTCGGCTACATTGCTACCAGCGAGATCTCTCAGGACCTCGGCTATTTTTAGTAAAACACCACTGTTTAATTTTGTTTCATACTCTGATGTTCTATGACTCCATAGCCCTTTAGACTTGCGTTTCCTTGTTTTTAGGAGTTTTAGAGCCTCTTGCAAATCCACCTTAGAGGATAATTTTCTAAGGCCTATTTTCTGAACTTTGTTAAAAGGTAGCCGAAGAGTCATCTTGGCATGGTCACACCTGATGATGTAAAACTCTAATTCATGTCCAGCAATAATATTTTTTTCTAAAGACAAAATCCTTCCAACACCATGTGTTGGATAAACAACATATTGTCCTTCTATAAATTTTGGACTACTTTTTCTAGATACAACTGCCATATTACATAGCTCCAAATAAAAATAATTAAAGAATTACTTGAAATTGATATGGGGACTGTTTTTAATTTTTCAAGGGAAGAGAGTTGAATTTTTTAGATGAAGGTGGCACCATCTGGATTTTAAAGGAGAAATTTATGGGAAAACTTTGTTATTTTTTCTTGATCTTCTGTGTTTCAGTCTGCGGAGATTTAGATACAAAGATTCAAGGTCACTTAAGCCAGATGGACGTAAAAGCTCATGTGGGTGTTTATGTGATAGATGCTAAAACGGGACAGATAGTATACGAACATAATGCTAATCAAGCCTTTGTTCCAGCAAGCACGCTTAAGACTGTGACAGCCCTCGCTGCCCTCAAAATTCTAGGCCCCCAGTTTCGTTTTGAAACAGTTTTGGCTGTGGATCACACGTCCCACCAGGGGAAATTGAATCTATATCTAAAGTTTTCAGGGGATCCCAGTTTAACGAAAGCTGACTTAGTTCATCTTTTTGAAGTGCTACAAAATATACGCCTTAAAGAATGGCAGGGGGATATCATTATTGATGATACCTGCTATGGGAGTATACCCAGTTATAATCCGGGCATGATGATTGAGGATATGGAGTTCTGCCTGGGGCGACCAGCTGGTGCCATTATTATTAATGGGAATCAGGATCTTATGCAGTTGATTCTCCCCACACCATCGGGCGAACCTTTGAAAATTTGTCCCCAGGAAACCTTCTATAAAATAGAAAATCGAGTAGCATGCAAAGCTTGTGATTTTGACGAATCTTTTGATAAAAAAATCACAGGTCAGAATTTGGTATTTTCAGGATGCCTTTCCCCAACTACCTCTATGACGCAACTTTGTATCCCTATTCAGGATCCTAAGGCGTTTGCCGTTCTTATTATCAAACAGATATTTAAAGAGTTGAAAATTAAGCTTCGGGGCAACATAAAATTTGGAAAAACTCCTGAAGATATCTTTATCATAGGCCATCATTTTTCAGATCCTTTGGTTTTATTGCTCCGTCCTGTTCTGAAGAATTCGGATAATTTGTTTGCAGATGCTATTTTCCTAAAAACAGGGTCTGCTTTAAACCCAAATCTTAGAAGCTGGGATCAAGCAGGAGCCTTGATTAAAGAAGCTATCAAAATCCATTATGGGATAGACTTAAGTAACAGTCGTATTGTGGATGGATCGGGTGTATCCCGGTATAATCTATTAAGCCCAAATCAGTTGGGGCAGTTGTTACAGGCCGCATGGAGAGACCCAGCCATTAGAAATACCTTTATTTCTGCCTTAGCAGCTGAGGGCGAAGAAGGCACCTTAAAAAATAGATTTCAGCTTTCTAAAGCTCATAAAACATTTTATGGAAAAACAGGATGTATGGGTAATATCCGAAGTCTTGTTGGATATATTAGAAGGCATTGTAAGACGCCTCTAATTTTCATCATGATGGGAAACGGGATTTTGGATAAGATGTCAGACTATATCGCATTCGAAGATGAGGCAGTGGGGTTGTTTTCTACTCTCGCTTTTTAGGAGGCAGTGGAATAGAATACCCCATCATGACAACTTTATTTGAAAAACATCTTAAAAAACCATTGGCGGAGGCGCTTCGTCCCCAAAGCCTGGATCAAGTCATTGGGCAGGATCATTTGTTGGGGGAAAATGGAACCCTCCTGCGGTTTTTGGAAAATAACAACCTACCGTCCTTGATTCTGTGGGGACCTCCGGGATCTGGAAAAACCACCATTGCGAGGTTGCTGGCAAAACATGTGGATGCTGAATTTGTATCCTTGTCAGCTGTCTTTTCCGGCATTGCAGATCTAAAAAAGGTATTCGACCATGCGAGATCTCTTTACAAAATGGGGCGTAAGACTCTGTTGTTCGTGGATGAAATCCACAGGTTCAATCGCGCCCAACAAGATGCGTTTTTAATGGATGTAGAAAATGGCACGATTATTCTGATTGGGGCTACCACAGAAAATCCTTCCTTTGAATTAAATCCCGCGCTGCTGTCCCGGGCGCAGGTCTTGGTGTTGAATTCTTTATCTGCTGAAAACCTAGAAGTATTATTGCAACACGCCGAAACGTATTTAGAAAAGGCATTGCCTTTAACCGAAGAGGCGCGACATACCTTGATTCATATGGCCGATGGGGATGGTCGGTATTTGCTGAATATGGTGGATATTCTAAACGATGTGGCGATCATTGAGTCTTTGTCATCTGAAAAACTCACCTCCCTGATTCAACGTCGCATGCCCCTATATGACAAGCATCAGGAGGTTCATTATAACCTGATCAGTGCTTTGCATAAGTCTTTGCGGGGCTCAGATACAGATGCGGCCCTCTATTGGTTTGCGCGTATGCTCGAGGGGGGCGAGGACCCAAAATACATTGCGCGGCGCTTGGTTCGTTTTGCCACAGAAGATATCGGTCTTGCAGATCCTCAAGCTTTGCCCCAGACTCTTGCAGCGTTTGAGGCCTATACCATGTTGGGATCTCCTGAGGGTGAATTGGCGCTGGCCCAATTGGTGATTTATTTAGCCACTGCTCCCAAATCCAATAGTGCCTATGTGGCCTATAAAGCCGCCCGAAAACTTGCGGAAAAAACAGGGTCCGTGGCTCCGCCCAAACACATTCTAAACGCCCCCACCAAGTTGATGAAGGATTTAGACTACGGCAAAGGATATGAGTATGATCATGATACGCCCGAAGGCTTTTCCGGGCAAAACTACTTTCCCGAAAAAATGAAACGGGAAGTTTTATATACCCCCAACGAACGAGGGTACGAACGGGAAATCAAAAAACGATTGGAGTATTGGGAATCGTTGCGGGGGAAGTAGGGAGATGTTTCCCCCTTGTTTTTTAGGTTAGATTTCCGTATAACAATCAATATTCTTGGGAATTACGCGGGCGTAGCTCAATGGTAGAGCAAGAGCTTCCCAAGCTCAAGACGGGGGTCCGATTCCCCTCGCCCGCTCCACTTATCTATTGCACAAGGCCTGTTCATGCTAAAAATAAAGACCTTTAAGCCCATTTTAATTTCAGCTGTTATGGCTATTCTTTTGGCTCTTATTTTCACCCTCTATTACGTATTGATCAAGGTGGATGTGGCGACAGAATCCATCAATAAAAACCTGACGCCGGAGATTTTAAACAAGGCCTATCAACCCAGGCCCATGGTTGTGTTGGTATCCTATGCGGATGGCCCCGAGGTGTTTTTCAAAAATCAAAATACTCTATCTTGGAGCGCCCTTAACAAGGGGATTGATGTCATTATGAACTATAAGCGCGGGCATATCGATCCCCAGTTCTATGAAAAAAATAAGGAAACGCTGATTCAGAAAGGTGGATCTGGGTACTGGTTATGGAAACCTTATTTTATTATGAAAACCATGGAAACATTCCCTGATAATACGATTATTTTATATGCCGATTCAGGGGTCATCTTTACCGACCCCATTGAAAAGATCCTGCAAATCATTAATCAAAATCAAATGCTATTGGTAGGGCATGGAAAGCCTGTTCCTCTGCGACATCATCTGAAGGCGGAAACTCAGAAAATTATGGGCATTGAGTCTAACGAAATTATCTTAAATTCTCAAAATATCTGGGCATTTTTTATGGGGATACGCAATACCCCTGAAACCCGGGCATTTATCAAGAAATGGTTAACTGCTTGTGAAAATAAAGATGCCTTGGCAACGGAACCTTTTGACCCTAAAATTCAGGAGAAATCATTTGAATATCATCAGCATGATCAATCAATCCTGAGTGTTCTGGTGGCTCAGGATCCAAAAAATAAAACCGTCATCAAACGGGATGTTTTGCGTAGGGAATATGGGGTTACCAATTTCCATCGTCATGCGGAGCAAGAAAACACGTCGCCTCTATTTCACATGGCGGGTATCAATAGAGAGATTGCAGATTTTTTGTTTAACAATTTTATCTTTCAGTGGATTCGGAGAGTGTTTTGATCTGGCTTCTACAAAAAATAAAAAACCTTAAACCTTTTCTACTGCCAACTGTTATTGCTATTCTGTTGGCGTTGGTTTTTGTCCTCTATTACGTCCTAATGAAGGCAGATGTGGCGACACAGTCTATCAACCAAAATTTGGTGCCGGAGGTTTCAACTAAGGCATATCAACCAAGGCCCCTCGTTGTTTTGGTGTCTTATGCGGATGGCCAAGAGGTCTTTTTTAAAAACCAAAATACCCTGTCCTGGAGCGCTATTAATCGAGGCATTGATGTTGTTATGAACTACAAGCGGGGGCATATAGATCCCCAATTTTATGAAAAAAATAAAGAGATCCTAACGCAAAAATGGGGTGTGGGATATTGGTTGTGGAAGCCTTACTTTATTCTAAAAACCATGGAAACGTTTCCCGATAATACGATTATTTTATATGCCGATTCGGGGATGGTCTTTACAGACTCTATCCAGAAAATTCTAAAACTTTTTGAACAAAACCAAGTGGTGGTAACAGGGCACCGGGATGTGGTGCCTCTACGTAGATTTCTAAAATTAGAAACTCAGAAAATTATGGGCATCGATACCAACGAAGCTGTTCTGAATTCAGAAAATGTTTGGGCCTTTTTTGTGGGGGTAAAAAATACCCCGGAGACTCGGGCGTTTATTAGGAAATGGCTAACCACCTGTCAAAACAAAGATGCCCTAACAGATCAGCCTTATGATCCCAACATCCAAGAAAAAATCTTTAGCTATCACCAACATGATCAATCTATTCTAAGTGCTACGGTTGCTCTTGATCCAAAGGGAAAGAAGATTATTAGCCGCGCGGCCTTCACTCAAGAATATGGCATTGCTAATTTCCATCGCCATGCCGAGCAAGAAAACACATCTCCCCTATTTCACATGGCCGGGATCAATCGATATATTGCCAATTTCCTGTTTAACAATTTTATCTTTCAGTGGATCCGGGGATTGTAGGGAGATCACATGCAGCCACAAAAAAGCACCTCTTTAAATCTAGAAAATATTACCTCGTTAAGGGGAGTGATGTGGCAATTGCGGCCTGAGGACTTCAGGTCTACATATCAAATTCATCAACAACATCAATTGCCGGAAATCGTGGCGCGGTTGCTGGCCCTACGGGGAATTAATACGCAGGAGGTATCCCAATTCTTAAACCCCACCCTTCAAAAACAATTGCCAGATCCTAGTCATCTATTGGATATGGATGTGGCGGTGGATCGAGTCGTGCGTGCCCTGCAAAACAACGAAAAAATAACCATCTTTGGGGATTATGATGTGGATGGGGCAACGTCTAGTGCTCTATTGATTCGCTTTTTCAGAATGATCGGGGGGGAATGTGATTTCTATATCCCCGATCGAGAAAAAGAAGGATACGGTCCCAACATCGCTGCCATGGATCATCTTAAATCCCAAGGAACCAAGGTGGTGATTACCGTTGATTGTGGCGCCACGGCCTTTGAGCCTTTGGCGCATGCCAAGGCCAATGGTCTTGAGGTGATTGTCTTGGACCATCATATCGGCGAGGCCAATCTACCGGAGGCGACGGCTGTTATCAATCCAAACCGCGTGGATGAAAACTCCCCCTACACCTACCTTGCAGCAGTGGGGGTGACATTTTTATTTTTGGTGGCGTTAAACCGGAAGCTGCGACAATTAGAATTTTATCAGAACAAAACAGCCCCCAACCTGTTGGAGTTCTTGGACCTGGTGGCCCTGGGAACCGTGTGTGATGTGGTGCCTTTAGTAGGGCTTAACCGAACCTTCGTGGTGCAGGGATTGAAGGTCATGAAGCGCCAAGGAAACCTGGGAATGAAAAGCCTTTTCGAGGTAACAGGTCTTGAAGAAATGCCCTCGACGTATCACTTGGGGTTTATCTTGGGACCCCGAATTAATGCCGGGGGTCGCATTGGCACAGCTAGTTTTGGAACGACCCTATTAACAACAGATAATACGAAAGAGGCCCGTGACTTATCTGAAACTCTTCATACTCTAAACTTGGAGCGTCAGTCCATTGAACGAGAGGTTTTGGTGGAGGCCTTTGAGATGATTCGAGAACACAAATTGGATCAAGATCCCATCATCGTCATTGCTGGAGACAACTGGCCCAGTGGCGTGATTGGAATTGTGGCGGGTCGCCTCAAGGATCATTATCATCGCCCCGTTTTTATGATTACCTTTGATGATCAAGGAATGGGTAAAGGATCCGGCAGATCAATCCCCGGGGTAAATCTGGGCGCTGCGATTCAACAGGCAAAGCAATTGGGGTTATTGGTTGGGGGAGGGGGGCATGCCATGGCTGCCGGCCTAACCATTGGGCGCGATCAATTAAAACCCTTTCAGTTTTTCCTCAGTCAGAAATTTCAAGAAATTACCTTTGATCACAAGGTGGATATTGATGGCATCATTGCCATCGAAGGAATCCACATGGATCTGATCAATCATATCGAGCAATTGGGACCCTTTGGGGTCAAAAACCCAACGCCCAAATTCCTCATTCCCAATGTGCGCATTACCTATGCCAGTGTCGTTGGCGAAAATCATATTAAGTGCACCCTTGCCTCCGAAGCGGGAAAAACCCTCGGGGCCATTGCCTTTCGGGTTGCAGAAACGCCCCTTGGGAATACGTTGATGAATAAGGATGGCAAGTTATATCACGTCATTGGAACCCTGAAAGCGAATCATTGGCAGGGAACCAGCAAACCCCAGTTGATATTAGAGGATATGGTCTTGGCTGGGTAGAAAAGACTAATAAATAAAATTTAGTCTGTTTTACTCTTCTTAGACTACCCTGATGAAAATCGAAACCCATGGAACGCTAACGCGGGTGAGGACTTGAGGGTATAAACGCACCTGGACCCCGGCTTCCGCCGGGGTGGCTCATATAGGAATAAAAGCTCCGGTGAGATTGATCAGGAAGCGTTTCACTCCTCTACGACCACCCCGTTGAAAAACGGGGTCCAAGAGAGTTAGTAATATTCAATGCCTCACCCGCGTTAGCGTTCCATGGACCTCCATTTTGCCTATGGGCGAAAGTCAGGGTGATTTTGGGGTGTAAAGATATTCCCAATTTGCAAAGTTCTTGATATGAAAAATTCCTTTGTAAATACTCTATAGACGACATAAAATCACTATAGTATAGTGCCTTTCTGTGCCGACTTAACTAAAGGATAAGTTTATGAGTTTTTTGAAATCGAAGCAAGCCCCCTGGGTAATGTGGGGTATTTTGTGTGCTTTTTTTGCCTACCAGTTTGTTATCCGTGTTTCCCTAGGGGTCATGACTACCGACATTATGGGGCATTTTGCCATTGATGCGACCCAGTTTGGCATGATTGCCTCCATTTACTATCTGGGATATGCCACCATGCAGGTCCCCATCGGCATTCTGCTCGATCGCTTTGGCCCCAGGTATATTGCCACCTTTTGTATAACCCTGTGTTTTCTGGGGATCCTATTGTTTGTGACGGCGGGCGAGTGGACGACCGCTTTGGTGGGACGCCTTTTAATTGGCATGGGATCTTCGGGTGCCTTTATTTCCACCTCCAAAATTGCGAGATCCTGGTTTCCTGAAGGGGTTTTCACCAGGATGGTGGGGATCACCGTAACCTTGGGTATTTTAGGGGCCATCAATGGGGGCGGGCCTGTTGCAAAATCCTTGGAATACTTTTCCTGGCAAACGGTTATGTATACCTTTGCAACGGTTGCGGCTGTCTTAGCTATTTTGTGCTACACGGTTGTTAGAAATCCTTTGCACTTTAAAACAGAAGAAACCCAAAGTGGATCCTTGCTGAGCGGATTTTTTCAAGTTCTTAAAATGAGATCTATCGTCTCCATTGCCATCTTTGGGGCGTTAATGGGGGGACCTTTGTATGTTTTTGCAGATACCATCAGCACGCCTTTTTTCGAGACAGCCTATGGATGGTCTAGGACAGATGCGGCGGGAATTGCCTCCGTCATTTATATTGGCATGTGTTTTGGTAGCCCTATTCTGGCCTACGTTTCCGAGAAATTCCAAAATGATAAAATGCTAATAGTCATCAGCGCCGCTACAATGGCCGCATGTCTTGGGATCGTTTTGTTTATGCCAGGACTTCCCTATGAAGTCGTGGCAGCCCTCATGTTTACCATGGGTTTTTTCTCAGCCTATCAAGTGTTGGTGTTTGTGTTGGTTGCACGTCTTACATCGCCGGCCATTAGCGGCGTGGTGATTGGGTTCACCAACATGATTAATATGTACATGGGATCTTTCCTGGTGCAGCTGTGTAGTTGGGGATTGGATTTCTTCCGTAGCATGAGGGTAGAAGAAGCCTTAGTCTATTCAGGAGAAGACTATCGATACGCCGCTGCCATTGTTTGCATTACGCTGACAATTGGGGCAATTGGCCTTGGCTTTACAAAGCTTAAGAAGTCACGGTAATCGCTTTTAAAATAGCTGATGGAGTTATGATCTCGGGCAATACGGTAACCTTCTTAGGGGTTGGATCGTATAGAGCGTAGAATGGGACGCCGACGCGGCCATGGGTTTCCATAAAGGTCAGGATATCTTTTTGCCTGCCTGTCCAATCAATGGTTACATGTTGAATTTTATGTTTCTTAAAAATCTTAGTGACATCGCGACCCCGTAGCATGGGTTGATTGGCATGGCATGTCAAGCACCAGGAAGCTGTGATTTCAATAAATATCTTTTTCTTCAATGCATCTGATTGGCTTAGAATGGATTCGATTGGGGACTCTTGAGATGTGGACATTTTATGACCATAAAAGGCGATGGATAAAATCAATAAAAATAAAATCCCAAAGGTTGTCTTTTGAAAAGAGGCGCTGACCTTTATAAAAATAAGGGGGATTGCCATCAACAGACAAATAATTCCTACAAAGGCCTCCAGGTGAACCTCGGATTGCAGAGTCCATAATAACCATAGAATTGTTGAGAAAACAAAAAATCCCAATACATATTGCACATACTGCATCCATTTACCTGGTTTTGGAAGTAAGGTTACCCCCTGAGGATAAGCGGCCAATGCTAATAAGGGGAGGGAAAATCCCAGCCATAGGGCGATGAATACCCCATAGATATAAATCCCCCCTTTTAGAATAGCAAACCCCATTGCAGCCCCTAAAAATGGGGCCGTACAGGGTGTTGAAAGAAGGGAGGCAAATAGTCCCTCCAAAAAATCCCGTATGTAAGGGTGGCGATCTTTTCTTGTATCCCAAGAAAAATTAAAGGGTAAATGGAGATGCCAAAAATTCCATAAGCTAAGCGTGAATAAGGTTAGGATTACACACATGAACACAATAAAGGTGGGCTCCTGAAAATGAAATCCCCAGCCTACCTTGGTGCCTAAATGTCGAATAAGGTGAATGCTGAAGGCAAGGGTTATAAAGAAGACAAACATACCAAAAACAGTCATTAAAAGATGTTTGGGGATTTCCCTAAAATTCCCCTGTTTAAGATTTAGGAGGGAAAAGATTTTCAAGGAAAGGGCGGGTAAAACACAGGGCATGATATTTAGAATAATCCCCCCGATTAGGGCAAAAAGCAGCATTTTCAAAAATGAATCTTCTTGAATTCCAGATTCCAGAAGATTTTTTTCTGTTGTTTTAAGGGGGCCTTCATAGGAAATCGTTTGGGTAACAGGGGTGCACACTTGATCACACATTAAGAAAGATATAGTTCCTTTGAGAGCTATAGGATCTCTAGGGTTTTCAAGGGTCAAGGTTATGGGGATTTCAACAGTATCCTTATAACCCGAAATGGTTTCCTCTAGAAAGGTAAACGTTTTCTCGCTCGGCCAAAGCAAATGAATATCGGTGATATTTTCCTGAGACTCCCACTTAATTTCGGGGGGATATCCTTCATCCTGCTTTTGAGGGCCATATATATGGGCTTCCTTTGGCAGAGTGATTGTTAACGTTAATCCTTGTTGATCTCCTGCAGAGGGCGCAAGCGTGACTTGCACTTGATTAGCACTTTCGGCCCCTATTGCCCCGAAAAGCCCCCATACAAAAAGAATACTGTAAATAAGTTTATATTTCATTAAACAGTGGCGCCAATTCTTTTAAAATATCCAAATTTTTCTGGGAAACAGAGGTGCGTTTTTCTTTTGCATCCTCAAAAATTAAAGCCTTGAAAGAATCCTTTGCCGTTTGCTTTTTTTGAGTCTGCTGGGAAAACAATATCAAGGCCTCAACCAATTTATCAAGGCTGGTTGCGTAGTCTTGTTTTTCTGTTTTTGCCATAATGGATTTTATGATGGGGATAATAAAGGCAGGCTTGATATTTTTTAATTCAACCATACGCCGATGGGTTTCCCCCCAAAGATGGGCACGAATATGGGTCAGCAAACATAAGATGTCCCCTATTCCATTTGTATTATTGATATTTTTTAGTTTTAAGGCCAACTTTGCTTGATCAATGGAGCTTTCTTTGGTTTCGCAATAGGCAAGGCCCAATTGAAAATTAGGTTTTTTCTTCCAAGCGCCTTCCAAGTACGAGGTTAAGTCACTCGTTTTCCCTTTTTCTTTTAACAGCGGGAGTAAACTTTCAACAGCAGGATAAAATTCCGGATCTACATCAAGGGCATTTTTAAAATATTTCAGACGATGTTCTTTATCATCTTGACCCCAATAGTACCAAACCATCGCTTCGATTCTTTTGAGAGTTTCCTTAGGGAGGCGTGCCTCACTTGTCATTTGTTTTAGCAATTTTAACGCCTCTTTCCACTGCTTTTCTAGGAGGTAGAGGAACAAACGGAATCGCAACAAAAAGGGCTCTTCGGCTTTTTCCTTTAGCCCTTGCTTCACTAGGGATTCTGCTAAGGACAGATTATCCTGTTTTAAGGCGTCTTCAATTTGTATTTTGATGGAAATCATGTGCTTTGGATCTATTTCAAGCAAGGGCTTCATGGATTCAAAGGGACGCTCTTCTTCAGGAATGATGGCCATCATGAGGGCTGTTAACATATCATCTGGAAATAATTTAAATGCCAACTCCCCCTGTTTTTTTGCCTCTTTAAAATCTTTAAACGCCAAGGCTGTGGCCATATGTTGTAAATGATCTTTCCACTTTTCTTGTTTTTGCTGCTGATGATTGTCTTTTATTTTCTTCAGCCAAGCGCGGAATTTTATGGATCCCATGGTGATAAGAAATAGGGCGCTATAAATGAATACAATAGAAAACAAAACAAAGTTTAAGCTGAGGTGAATCTTATAATTTTCCCAAGTGATGAAAACAGACCCCGGGTGATCCATGCACCATAAAACGACAAAGATAATTAGAAAAAACTTTACAACAAAAAAGATGGATTTTATCACACATTCCCTCCTTTCATTTTTTCCTGAACACCCCTTAAATTTTTGACCACCAAATTGTACAAGGCATCCAACTCGCCTAATACACCTTGTAGGTTTTGGGCCTTTTCTACCCAAGGGGTGGACTCAATTAGGTTTCTTTGGTTCATATCCGTCATCAACGTGATAGCTCCCTTCAGATCCTTATTTTGCATCATTAAAAAAACATCGCTGATTCTCAGGAGAATCAGCTCTTGTTGTGGATCATCATTTTTTTCAATGTGAACCAGAGACATTAAATATCTTTTAATTCTATCTGTCCAATCCGGCCTTTGGTCAGGGATTGTTTCTTCCACTGCCTTTTTAGGATGTTTTGTTTTTTTAGATAGCAGTAACAACTCTATTTCCAACTCTTGGAAAGGATGAATCCCTGTAAGAGCGCATTTTTCTAAATAATCCAATGAGATTTTATCCAAGATATCCCCTGAAACAGATTTAAAAAATTCTAACTCTTGCTGATAGGGGGTTCCAAATAAAACCTTTTGTAGAAGAGTATTATAAGCAAAGGATAGAGTCATTGCCTCTGTGATTGGCTTTAAATCAAGGGGTGGTTTGGCTGCTTTTTTTGGCTGTGCCGAAGAAGACACTACTTCTGATTCTGTGATCAACGTATCTGTATCCTTTCCCACAGAAGACTCTGGATGAGGTGTTGGATTGCTGAGTAAATTATCTCTAACGAGGATCGAAACTCTTTTTCTCTCGTTTAGGGTATATTGATAGATTTTATAAACAATAGGATACCCCAGCAAAAGGATGAGTATTACAAAAGTCGTCCACTTAAGCGAGGAGGGAAAATGTGTAAAAAAAGTTTTTTCTTTTTTAGGTGCTGTCATTGGGAGCCCATTCTTTTAAGCTTTTTAATCCTCCCTATAAAATAAAGTAATTTACGTCAAATGTACATACCCTTCGGCACCCTCTTCTTCGTGTAGGTGGTTCGTATTTTCCACCCGCTTTCGCACCCTCACAAACCACCCCCACGAAGGTGGGGGTCCATGGTGCGGTAGCGCTTTTAAGACATCTCTCAGAGAGTGCTATGGGCCCCTGGACTTCGACTTTGCATAATGTATCCGCGTAACGTTATACGGGGGCGCCTGCCTTGAAACTGTTGAAAAAGCTACCGCTATATGGATCCCCTCCTGCGAGGGGATGGTTGAAAAAGAGGAAGTGATACCATGTGATGCGACTGGCTACGCCCGTCATTTACTGTTTTATCCACCAAGTATGATGCGTAAATCCTGTTTTATGGGTAATCGGTGGGTAGTCAAACTTATTCCAAAAAGCTACAAAGATTTGATCTGGATACCACATGGGGATGAAATAGGCCCCCTTAAACAAGACACGATCCAATAAACGGGTGAGAATGTGGAGAGTTTTGGGGTTTTTCTCCTTTAGAATTTTATCAATTAACCCGTCTACATGGGGGTCTTTAATCCCAGAAAAATTGTAGTTCCCAGGGGTTACAGCGCTAACAGATCCCCAGAAGTTCTTCATTTCAAGCCCAGGGGTTACCATGGGGGGGAGGGACTCAAGAATAATATCATAATCAAAGTGGTGGGCTCGTTTCAAATAAGTAGGCATGGGTAGTAAGCGAATATGGGCTTTGATGCCGATGTCCTTTAGGGTTTTTGCATATTGCTCCAGAAGACGCGCTTGACCTGGGTGAGGCGTGATGATTTCAAGTTCAAAAGGTTTCTTTGTTTTGTGATGAATCAATTTTCCCTTGCGAATGATCCATCCAGCTTGCCGTAATAACTTCAACGCCATTTTTTTGTGTTGATAGATGGTGCCCTTGGGATCTAAAAATTGCGCTGGATCAACTAAATTAGGGGATGGAATCCCCAACTGTTGCGCAAGATTTTTTTCATCAGGAGTTACAGGATGATCTCCCCCAAATCCTGTGTTCATAAAGACACTTGTGTTTCTTTTATAGGTATCGTGAAACAGTATTTTATTCATCTTCTTAAAATCAAGAAGGATATTAAGGGCGAGGCGAACTTTTTGGTTTTTCAAATAGGGACGCCTTGTGTTAATGAACATCGCATTAAACCCATGTACTTCTCCTTTTTTAAAAGTCTTTTTTAGGACAGTGCCCAAAGTTATCGCTTCAAAGTCATAATTTTGAGCCCAGAAACTAGCCCGGGTTTCAATACGCAGATCATAATCCCCCTTCTTGAAGGCCTCAAAGGTGGTGATGGGATTTGCATAATAATGATATTGAATCCCCTCAAAATTGTAGAGCCCTTTATTAATAGGCAGATTTTCTCCCCACCAATTTGGCGTTCGGTGATAGTGAATTGTCTCCCCTGGTTGAAAATCCCGAATGTGATAGGGCCCACTGGCTAATAGGGGTGTGGAAAGGCGCTCTCGTCTACATAAGGCGTGATCTTTATGGGATAAGATAGGCATCTTTCCCAGATTTTCTATGGCGATTATAGGGTTTTCTCCTTTAAAATAAAACCGAACACTGTGGGGGCCAATTTTTTCCCCTCTTGAAATATTTTGATATTTGGTTTCATAGGTAGGGTTTGCCTCCTTTGAAAAAAAATCAAAGGAAAAAATAATATCTTCGGGTGAAATAGGGCTGCCATCTTGAAAGGTGGCATTTTTTCTTAAATGAAAGGTAACATGCGTATCCCCAATTTCAAAAGATTCAGCCACATATCCATACGCATTTTGGAGGTCATCAATGGGGCTGCTTAACAAGGTTGCAAAGGTTATCGAAAGATCTGAAACAGGGCTAAGCACCCCTTTGAAAGGATTTAAGGTTTCACCCCTAATATGTGTTTTTAATCTAAGAATTCCCCCTTTAGGAGCCTGCACATTTACATAGTTTAAATAGGGAAAATCTTTTGGATACTTAGGGGAAGATCCCCCGGGAAGTGTTAGAACATAGTGTTTTTCCACACTTTGATTGCCCGCTAAAATGGACAGCGAACAACATAAAACATTGAACGAAATCAGAACTAGTCGAATATAGTTTTTATAGAAAAAATTTTTGAATTTGGTCTCCTTTGATAAAATAAAAAATGGCCTTTAGGCCACCCTGACCCGTGAGCAGTAGTATCCTTACGCCGTCATCCCAGGCAAGTGAGCATCGCGAACGCTGACCTGGCCCTCCTACGCCAAGGCTTCGGCGGACAAGTCGTCCTCTCATAATCCCTGGGTCCCGGATCTCGCTCGCTTCGCTCACGGTCCGGGATGACGGCAGAACATAAATCAACTCTACTTCACGCTCTCCAAACGCATCCGCCGATTGTCGATCACCGTCATACCCGGCTTGTGGTAGTTAGACTCGTGATATCCTTCCTCGTGGGTCGAGGACTGGATTAACATTCCTGTACGCATCATTCGAACATGCACAATTTCCCCTGGAACCAACCTCACCCTATGGGCACCCGGGGTAATATAATCAGCAAATAAAAACACGGCACTTACCCCTAAAGGATGGTGATGAATGGTCTCTGTGACGGAAAAGTTGGGGGGGAGCTCCCATCCTTCACTATAAATTCTGCCAAAATAATCATGCTGTAACTGTTTTTTTACTTTAAAATATTGCCGTGCCGTCATGTTAGATAATTGGTTGGTCAACAGAGGATCGTAGCTTACCACCACATCAACGGCGACAGGAGAATGCATATTAGCATCCGCATCTGTTGTGGCAATTAGTTTTTCAACAAAAAGACCATCCCGTGTTTTAGGGGCGCACGCACTAAGAATCAATAGGATCAAAATTCCAATATATCTAATCATTTGATTTAACCAATTTTTCAGCAGTTGTTCCTTTTACGACAATAGCATAAGGGGTCGGATTGTCATTACCATATACACTACCTTGTTCTGTAACTTTCAAAGCGTGTTTATTAGCCTTATCTATGGTTTCATGTTGTCCCAGGCGCACAAAATACCAAGGCCGCTGATTCGCATCCCATCCTTGATATACGTTAGCTTCCGTGCCATTTTGTTCTAGCCGACCCACAAGTTGCTGGGCATTATCAGCCTTTTGAAACGCCCCCACTTGAACCATATATTTTCCAACATGAGCCATTTCATTTGCCTGTTCATTTGTAAACACAGGAGTCGCGGAATTATCTAAAAACTGGGCGGCATACTCGGAAGACTTATCATAGGAGGGGGCTGTATCCCACCGGGTTTCTGCATTGGGATCTGTTCGATTCCCTACTTGATTGGGTAGATAATTATCCACATCGTAATTATAGATTGTTGTAGGTTTGGCTTGAGAAGGCTCTCGAACAACATCAGAGGCTGGCCTTACTTCAAACATTTCATCGGACCCTGGCACCTTCGGCCATAGCCGTGCCTGCTCAGCTTGATGGACGGGCTTTACTTGTGAGGGTGTTGGCGTTTTTGCCGAAGAAGCAGGGTCCTTGGGCGTTTCTGCTCCGCTAACCCCTACTAAACGATGATAGTAATCTTGCGCCCTGGAAACAGCGGCATTCCCTGCCGCCTTACCTTTTTCCAAAGCCCCTTGAACAGCCTTATTGCCGGCCTTGAGTTCTTCATTTACAAGGGGAGAAGCTGCGGACACAAGGATTCCCTCACCAACACTTTCGAGTGCCTTAACATCCTCTGCTGTCTTGGAGAGTTCCTTAGGGGGCCCATATTCGGAGGACTCAATCTTATGAGGCGCATCTTCCCCAAAATGATTTTTTGGATCTTTATACACATCTTTTGAAACAAAATATCCTGCCATAAAAAACAGCAAAGATAATAAAAGCAAAAGTCCAACTACTAAGGCGATAGATGTTTTTGACATGATAAAGCTATACTTTTTCTTGGTTGATTTTTGGGAACTATTGGGATTGGTGTCGACATATTTAAAAAAGGCAACATTGGAGTCTCCCCCCTGATTGGGTTGCTGTTTTAAAAACTTGGGAACCGGCTCAATAAAATGCCGCCATTTAATTTCTGGATCACTCATTGCATAGATACTCTAATTGTTCTCTTTTTCTAATATCATATTCTAGAGATAATGCAAAGGTTTCCTTTAGGGTTTAAGAAGAGAGGGGTCTCTTTCTTTATTGAAGGATTTCCTCCCTTGGCAGGGGATATCCCTATAGGGAAAGTTTGAATTCATGATGTTGGTATTACTCCCAATCCATGGCATCAGATTTTAGATCACACTGTAGATAACTATTAGTTGGATTTATGTGATTATTAATAAAAGAACACCCTTGATATTCATTTGCGTTAATGTCAAAGCTAACACTTAGTCCTACCCCTGAATAAACACAGGTTAATTCATTAAGAAAACCGCTATCCCCATTTACACTATGAAGTAATGTTGGCATTCCGTGTCCTTTGGGCACGCCCTCTACGCGAGTCACCTTGTAATAGTTGCTCTGTGCAGGGCATTCAACATATCGATCACATCCTGTAAATGTTTGTCGTGATAGAGTGTAGGGGGGATACTTATTTTTTACAACATACCCCCGGATATGTTCATTGCGACGATAAAAGTGGGAATGAGTAGCATAGTTATCTTTTATTTGGTCAACGAATTCTCCACTAGGACAATAAAACTTAACGAACCCTGCATCAGATTTCTGGGCTAATCCACATAGAAACAATAAAATAACCGCTAATAATTTCATAATACCCCACCATATTTATTAAGTTATATTCTTATGGTAGCAAGATTTTTTTAATTGTCAAATACAAGTCAGATCAGAACACAGGGTTTACGCATGAATAGCTTGTAGTTTCAAATTGATAGTAATGATGTGTACGCGTAACGTTACAGGGGTGCACTTAGATCTTTGTGAATAAAGGATTTACAGGTTTTGATACCATGTAGCGCTACACGCTACACCCTCGAAAGCATTGTAAATACAAGGATTGTAAAAAAGTGATGCCATGTGGCGCTACGCGCTACACACGGCAGCACCTACCTTGAAGGCGTTGAAAAAGCTACCGCTTATGGATTCCCGCCTGCGCGGGAATGGTTTATAAGGGTACAGGGAGTAAGTGGAAAGGGCACATTTTACCCCACACGAACCATTTCCGCGGAGGCGGGAATCCATGTGCGGTAGCACACCGCACTACTCGAAGGTATCTGTGGATCCCCTCCTTCGAGGGGATGGTTGGAAAGGTATGAGGATGGTTGGAAAAAGACCATATAAAAAGCCTTACTCTGCGTCTCCGTGTTTTTTTTCTACCAGCTTTACAAATTTCTTGTTTAGCTTAGAAACAGCGATCATCCAGATAACAATAATGATGCACAGAAATATACTTAAATAGGGGGCGATCACCAATTGATTGCTGCCTGCCATAATAATCAGCAGCAGAGATTGAACGCCTGAACCCCCAAGTTTCCCCACGCGACCGCTTAGAACATCCACCGCTGCCTTGCCTTTAACCTTTAATTCCGCATCTAAGGGGATGTAGGCCATTTCCCGTGTTGGATCAAAGAAGCAGAACTTGGCACTCCGCGCCATTAGGTTTTGGGCAAGTCCCACCCACACTGCCAGGGCCACTGGGGGGCCGAGGAATAACAAAGAATCCGTTGAATTACTCAGGAGGGTAAAGGCAAAAAAGACAATCCCCATAACCAGCATGATCACCGGCGTGATCATCGCACTTACTTTCCAACTAAATTTACGAACGACGTTGGTTCCAATAATACCCGTAATCACAATAACGGGGGCTAGCCATTTGTTAAAGGATCCCATAAAGGCATTGAATTCTTGAGGGGTTTTATAGAGCAGCTGCAGCTGACTTTTCCACGTAATCTCAATCAAGTTTAGGGTCATATTATACCCAATGGCCATCAGGGCAATATACCCTAAGTAAGAGGATTTCAAAATATGCTTTAAGCTATCCATCAGGGACAATTGAATCTTGTGCATTTTATTGGAGCGTTCCCCGCGGTGGTGGTACTCCTCGGTTTTGGTAACAACATGTTTATTAACCCACCAATAAAGAATAATGGTGATGATGCAAGAGGCAATAAAATACTCCATCATGGTTGTTAGGGTGTAGGACCAAGACTCATGCTCGGGCAAGTGACTGGCTATCTCGCTTACTTTCTCGGTTAATACGCCCGCCCCATAAATACCCAAGGCATGTGTCGTTCCATACATCATGTAAAATCTTTTGGCCTGATCAACCGGGGTAATTTGATTCGAGAATTGCCAAAACAGCAACGTAATCACCACCACAGACCACAGTTCCGCAAAGATATAAAATAGACTGTAGGACCAATACCCAATGACGGGAAATAACCATTGTAAATGACTAAACTGGGCCTTCAAAGCCTTAATAGCCAAGGGATCCATATGTAGCACATCGATGTGGGGATAGATAAGGAAGGTGAAGGAAGAATAAAAAATCAAAAATATTAAAATAATGCCATAAAATAGTCGTTTTTGACTCACGTAGTTAGAGAGGGTGGTATACACCATGACAAACAACAAAGACGTGGGAAAAACCCCCCAAACCTTGATGAAATTAATAGCCTCGGCCCCAGATTCAGCCGTCGTAACGATCAGCGTATCCTTCAAATTATGAACAATCCAAAAATTGAAGGTCATAAAAATACGCATCAGCGCCATGGGGATAAACTTAGGGAATTCAGAATAGTGGATGGGAAATAAAATGGTGCGGAGTTTATTTAAATACTTATTTTTTGCAAGTGATCTAATTTTCTGTTCTGTGGATAAGGATTTCTTTTTACTGCTCATTACAATTTCTCATTACAGAATCACTTAAATTTTTTATAGAAGCCACCTTACTTGTGTTTAAGCCTTCACACAAACTTTTCGAACAACAAAACTTTGTAAAATCAGTCATTATTTCCTAGGAGATATAAGCTTAACAACGCGCCTGTCTCAATAGGTAGCGGATAAATTACCATTTGTAAATAGGGGTTGAAAAACTATTTTTCTTCCTCTACCCCAATCTGAGATCCTATAGAAACAATACTAAATCTTTTGAAGGGAAATGGGCTTTTTTGTATGCCCACACTCAAACTTGAGGGAATCTGAAAGCCAACACTTGACGACTCCTGAGGGATATCTGACTGGCCCAGATGGAATTTGGACCCCTCAAACATATCCCCATCAGATTTTCCCAGATTGAACATGAGTCCTTCAATTCTATCAAGATAGTCGACTATGTCTGTTATATCTACGCTAATAGTCTCACCCGCGTATAGGGTGTCGTTAATCATCATCTTAAAGGAAGAAGGTGTTCCTTTATTTTGTGGGTCAAGAAATTCAACCGCTGGCTTACAAGTGTGCTTTCCTTTTGATTTATCCTCATCAGAGCTATCTATAGGGACATCAAAAGAACTGGCGCTAAGAGGGCTACTTTCTTCATAAGCAATGTTTTCATCCGAAATGTTCCCCGTAATGGATTGTAAAACAATGCTTCCTTCTAGATTGTTTGTAATATCAAGAAAACAGGAAGAAAAAGCCACGCTAGTCAATAAGCTTGTAAAAATAAAACACAGTAAAAATTTAAACTTTATCATCTTTATTCCTATAATTTCATAATAAAAATCAGGGGGAATCTATAACATAGAATAGCCCATGTCAAGCCCGGATGGTTGATTTTTCTGAATTCAACTAAAGAGGATACTCGTGAATGACTAGAGTGGGCAATAATGAAGATTATTTGAGGGAGAGAATTTTTTAATGGCACAAAAATACATGGTGCCCAGGGACGGGCTCGAACCGCCGACACGAGGATTTTCAGTCCTCTGCTCTACCAACTGAGCTACCTGGGCATCAATAAAGGCTGATCATAATAAAAACCCCCTGTGATGGCAAGAACAAAAATTAAAACG
>CAYOCE010000016.1:0-23578 GCA_964402405.1 uncultured Hyphomicrobiales bacterium
TATACCCTCAATTATGCCGAATTAGATAACTTGGGAATAGGGGCAGATCAACCGGGGCAAAGGGACCACACCCTGCTATGGACGGGAGCTTAGGATTAGGATTGTTTCTGTTTAAGGAAAAGAATTTGTCTTGTCTAGTTCCCCATGAGTAGGATCCAAGCTAACTTGGGTCCTTAACCATGAGGAGATTTTTTGAACATCTGACTCAGACAGTCTTGTGTCTGTTAGTTTAAATAAGGGGACAGGTAATTTAAGGTTGTGTCTATAACCAGTAACACTAATGACAACGCCTCTATTATCCCAAATTAGGAAAGATAAGGCAAAAACCCATTGGGATAAATCCGATATCGAAATTTCTGGGGTTAGCCGCGTTAGATTAAATGTGTTGTTCCATAACTCTACGGGTGCATCAGGGGTGCTATAATTCAATAATTTAGATACGGTATTTATAACTTCTTTTGGGGGTATTAAAGGAATATTTCCTTGCACCGTAGTTTGCTGTAAGATATTTTCCTCCATAGCAGATACTTGATTTGACATTAACAAAAACAACATCATAAATAGCATATAAATTTTCGACACAAAATAATCCTTTGTTAAATCTGATTTTTAATGAATTTGAACTGTAGAATAAAGATGCAGCCACTGTCAAAGGGTTTCCACCTTTTACCTAATAAAAATTACTCGGAAATCAAAGCAGGGCGTTCAAAGGATAACCCCGTTTCCTTATGAAACAAATGGCAAGCATGGGGATCCAGTTTGAAATAAAGATAATCCCCAATTTTTAAGGAATTGGACCCCTGGACCCGCACCAACAGCGACATATCATCCTGGACCTTCACATAGGCATAGGTTTCACTGCCCAGGTTTTCAATCACCCGAATTTTGCCTTCCAGGTCTGCATTTTCCGCGTCACAAATACTAATGTTTTCAGGTCTTACCCCCAGAGTCACTGGGCTTCCTTCTTTCACATCTGCCATATCCAAAGGCATGCTTAAGGGAAGTACCAAGTGATGTTCATGGGGAAGCTTAATGCTAATTTCTTTTGGAGAAATTTTAGCAATATGCACATCCAAAAAATTCATCTGGGGAGACCCCAAAAACCCTGCCACAAACTTATTCCGTGGGTGATGATATAAATAAAGGGGCGCCCCAACCTGTTCGATATATCCATTCTTTAACACAACAATCTTGTCTGCCAAAGTCATGGCCTCGACTTGATCATGGGTCACATAAATGGTGGTTGTGTTTAGCTTACGCTTCAACCTGGCAATCAACATCCGCATATTCACCCGAAGAGCTGCATCTAAATTTGATAAAGGTTCATCAAATAGGAAAACGTTAGGATCCTTGACAATGGCGCGACCAATGGCCACGCGTTGGCGTTGTCCCCCAGACAATTGCTTGGGCTTACGGTCTAGGTACTTTTCCACCTGGAGATTTTCGGCAGCTTCTAGGACACGTCGGTTGATCTCGCTTTTCTTGTATTTAGAGCGCTTTAGACCGAAGGCAATATTTTCATAAACCGTCATGTGAGGGTATAAAGCATAGGACTGGAAAACCATAGCAATACCTCGCTTGGCAGGTGGCAAGTTATTTACGACCACATCATCAATCAGAATTTCCCCACTGGTTACATCCTCAAGCCCTGCAATCAACCGCAACAAAGTTGATTTTCCACAACCGGATGGTCCCACAAAAACGGTGAATTCATCGTCTTTGATTTCGAGATTAATATTATGAAGAACCTCAACTTTGCCAAAAGATTTACTCAAGTCTTTTAGAATTACAGCACTCATCTAACCCTCTTTTTCACAATCTATCCCTTAACCGCACCGGCCGTGAGGCCTGAAACAATACGTCTTTGGAAAAATAGCACCAACATAATCAGAGGCAAGGTTACCACAACAGACGCCGCCATGATATTTCCCCAAGGCAATTCGTGTTCAGATTTTCCTGTCATGGACGCAATTGCAACAGGTACGGTACGTGCCGTGTTGTCCATGGTGAATGTTAGCGCAAACAAAAACTCATTCCACGCAGCAATAAAGGCCAGCAGTCCCGTTGTTACCAAGGCTGGCCATAGCAGTGGCAAAAAGATACGCGTGCAAATGATCCAATTGTTCGCTCCATCAATGATGGCTGCCTCCTCAATTTCCTTGGGCAATTGCTTCATGAAGGTTGTCAAAATCCAAACGGTAAAAGGCAAGGTAAAGGTCAAATACGACAGCATCAATCCCAAAAGATTATTATAAAGGCCCAAGCTACGAATCAATTCAAACATTCCCGAGAGCACTGCCACCTGGGGAAACATGGAAATGCTGAGAATCATCAATAACAAGTGCGTACGTCCCCTGAAATTGACGCGCCCTAAGGCATAGGCCGCCCCCACTGCCAAGAACAAACATAAACTAACGGTTCCCACTGCCACCATGGCCGAGTTCATAATGTTTTGACCAAAGGGTTGTTCCGTAAAAATGGTAATATAATTTTGCCAAGCTGGATGGTCCGGCCAAAAATCAACTTTGAATAAATCAGATCCAGATTTGAGGGAAGAGACAATGGCCCAGTAAAAAGGAAAAATACAAACACCCACAATCAAGGCAGAGGCAAGATAAATGATAATATAATAAAGCTTGGACCTCATATTAATCTTTCTCCTGCCGTGTGATGCCACTCAGCATTAGATAGCAGATTGTAAAGAGGGCAATCAATAGGAATAATAACGTTGCCGCCGCAGATCCCATGCCCACCAACTGGAAATCAAAGAGTTGCTGCCGTGCGTAAACAGACATGGACATGGTTTCCATGCTGCCACTGGTCAAGACATAAATTAAATCAAACACCCGCAGAGCATCCAAGGTTCTAAAGATGACCGCCACAATAATAGCGGGCTTTAACAAAGGAAGGGTCACGCGCCAAAACACTCGAAGGGGGTTAATGCCATCCACCCGAGCAGCCTCAAAACATTCATGAGGTAGCATCTGAAGACCGGCCAGTAGCAGCAGTGCCATAAAAGGGGTTGTTTTCCAAACATCCACAATGATTACCGCCCATAACGCCGTATCTGGATCCGCCGTCCAAGCAATAGGGGCCGAGATCGCCCCGAGTTTCAAGAGGATCTCATTAATAACCCCATACACATCATGGAGCATCCAACTCCACATTTTGGCAGAAACAATGGTGGGAATCGCCCAAGGAATCAACATAGCCGTTCTCACTAACCCTCGCCCTTTAAAATGAGCATTTAGAACAAGGGCAATCCCTAATCCTAGAATGGTTTCAACGCTAACGGAAATAAGGGTAAAAGCAACGGTGTTAAATACGGATCGCCACCAATCGCTATCTTCTAATAGATAGACAAAGTTTTCAAACCCCACATATTCAAGATCCTTAAGATCCGATAAGTAGGCATCTGTGAAGGAAAACCAAATAGTCCTGAAAAGTGGCCAGCCAGAAACAAGAGAAATCACCAAAAGTGTCGGTGTCAAAAACAGCCATGCTGCCCGAACCCTAGACCTTGTCAGAACAGAATAATTTGACTTTAGCAAAATACCAGAACCCTCATTTTCCTCTAACCCAACGCTTGCCCTTACGGCTTATGATATTGAGCTGTTTTTCCAAATTAATCAAGGCCTGTTCAGGTTTTTCTTTTTTCAGCAACACTTTGTGAATTGTATTCCAAATAGCCGAACTTGCTTGATTATATTTTGATCGCATGATAGCGGCAGGTCTTGCAACAGCCCCTTCCAAAGCCTTCAGAATCAAATCTGCATGAACAATAACCTTTTTCACCTCACTATCCCTATACAAATCCATGTAGGCTGGATAATAATCCGCCCGAATGGCTCGACTCTTCAGTTCTTCACGACCTGTTAAGAACTTCACTAACTGGGCTGCTTGTGCTGGATTCTTAGAATACTTGGAAACCGCCAATTGCCATCCCCCTAGGATACTAGCAGATTTTCCATCCTTGCCCCCCTTGGGAAGTGGGGCTAACCCTACTTTGCCTTTAATAGGGCTATCAGGCGCCTCGACCAAAGGAATGGTGTAGGGCCAATGTCGCATAAAGACGGCATTTCCCGATTGGAACACCCCTCGAGAATCTTCTTCTGCATAGTTCAATGCCCCTGGAGGCGTAATATATCCAATCCATTTTTGGATACGCTTTAGGGTATCTAGCGTTTTAGGGTTATTAATAATAACTCCCCCATTTTGATCAACAATCTGGGCATTATGGGACGTGAGCCATTCAACGGCGTTGCAGGTTAATCCCTCAAAGGCCTTGCCTGAAAAAACAAACCCCCACATTTTGTCATTTCCTTTAGCGCGTTCTTTGTCTTGGATAATCTTGGCGGTACGTTCCAATTCTTCCCATGTTTGAGGAACAGGGAATCCATATTTATCCAACAGATCCTTACGATAAAACAGCAGCCCCATATCCACATACAAAGGCATAGCAATTAGTTTTCCATCAACGGTATTATTATTAATTAAACTTGGGTGATAATGCTTCAGGGTTTCTGCATCGATATAAGGTTTTAGATCAATGAAGTGATTCGCCAGCATTCCCGGCCATGTTGTATCGACTAGGTAGACATCAATATCCGGAGATTCAGATGCGAGTTGTGGCAAAACCCATGCCAAGCGATTAGAAGATCCAGTCGGTGCTTCCACAATTTTTGTTTTGATCCCAGTGGCATCTTCAAAATGCTTAACACTTTTAATACATTCTTCTTTTTTCTTTCCCAGGGAATCACAGGTAATGACAATGGGGGAGATTTCTTTTTTGGAAGGATTTAACCCATACACCTGCCCCCCCAGACCACATATCATGGCCACTATCAGGGTTTTTAAAAAGACCGCGTATGGTTTCATTAATCTATAGTCCTTCAAGGTTAGGCTTCTGCTGCTTTTGTACTATACCCTATATAAAGCCATATGATGTGTTTTTCAAGCCTATAATAAACCATTCCAATGAGAATTGTCCTGACAGAGAAAAATGCTTCCGTATAGCTCTATGGTGCAATTGGTTACACCTCGTTATAATAAAAGATAAGAATTTGAAAGGAGTGTTGCCGTGTGGCGCGACTGGCTACGCCATGGGAAGTGTTGTAAATACAAGGGTTTTGGGAAAATGATGCCATGTGGCGCTACGCTCTATACCTCCGAAAGCATTGTAAATACAAGAATTATAGAAAAGTGACTCCATGTGGCGCTACGCGCTACACCCTAGAAAGCATTGTAAATGCGAGAATTGTAGAAAAGTGATGCCATGTGGCGCTACGCGCTACACCCCTGAAAGCATTGTAAATACAAGGGTTGTGAAAAAGTGACTCTATGTAGCGCTACGCACTACACCCTGGGAAGTATTGTAAATACAAGGGTTGTGGAAAAGTGACTCCATGTAGCGCTACGCGCTACACTCTTTACCCCCCTCCTGGGACCACCCCGATGTAAATCGGGGTCCAAGAGAGTGAGTAACATTCAAGATCTTACCCGCGTTAGCGCTCCTGGCCCCCGACTTCCCGGCTACGCCTTCGGCTATGCCGTGGCGAGTCGTCGGGGTGACTTGAAAGGGTAAAAAACGAGGCTACCCTAATAGGCAAATCCCCCCTTGACCGCGCATTTTAAATATGAAAGGGTCTTTAAAATTAACACATTCAAGGAATTATGATGCCCAAGCACATGAAATACATATCGTACCTAGTGACAGCTCTTATTGTCATAATCATTACGACGATACTCCATGATCCCACCATCAAATGGGAAGTGAACAATTTTTTTTCTCCCGGCCCCTCTGAAACGTCAACCCATGAACTATTGAAAAAAACTCGCATGAAATCTATTTCAGGATTTAGCCCTGATGCCAAAGAAATTTTAGTGTTTGGGGTAGGAGGCATTGGCGTTTCCATTGCTCCTGTTGATCACCCCAAAAAATTTACCCCCCTTCCCTTCAATACAATGGCAAATGCTATTCATTGGTCTTGGAATCCTGATTATTTGCTTTTTTCCAATGATTTAAATGGGGATGAGAACACTCGTGTTCATACATACAATTTAAAAACCCATGAAATAATGCCGATTAGCCCCCTTAAGGCAAAATCCGTGGTTATGGCCTCTAGTCGCTTTTTCCCAGATGAGGTTTTAATTGAAATCAATGATCGAAACCCCATGTGGCATGATATTTATCGCGTGAATATAAAAACGGGCCAGAAAAAGTTAGTGGAAATTAATAATCAATTTAGTAGTTTTATCGCTGACAAAAAATTAAATCTACGGGTTGCAAAAAAAGAGAACTCTGATGGAAAGCAAGAGCTGTGGTTCAAAAATAAGGAAAAAAAATGGGAGTTGTTATTTAGCTACTCTCAAGATGAAGGATGTTCTGGGTTTTTCGTGATGGGGGATTTACTCTATTTCCTGGATAGTCGTACAAGTGATCTCGCGCAATTGAAAACCCTAAATCTAAAAACAAAAGAGGAGCGCATTTTGTTCTCCCCTACCCCAGAGCAGGGGGAAACTATAACGTATCAGGTTAACACACTAACAGAAAAGCCCATCTGTGTTGTAACCGAATATCATGTTCCTGCATGGCATGTTTTGGATCCTGCATATCAGGCAGGATTTGATAAACTAAAATCCTTGGAAAATGGTATTTTTGGCATTGTTGAATTTGATCGAGAGTATCAAAAGTGTTTGGTCAAATTTATTTTGGAAACCACTTCAAAATATTATATTTTTGACTTTAAAACCTTGGAAGCTAAATATTTATTTTCAGAATCTGATACACTTGAGACATATGCTCATAAGTTTGCAAAAACGCATCCTGTAACGATCACTGCCCGGGATGGGCTAAAGTTACCTTCTTATCTAACCCTTCCTTTGAAAAACGACCCAGCAGGCCACGGGAAACCAAATCGCCCCATCCCTATGGTTTTGGTTGTCCATGGTGGACCTTGGGCCAGGGATTATTGGGGATTTAATCCCATGGTGCAAAAATTTGCCGCTGATGGGTATGCTGTTCTTCAAGTAAACTTCCGAGGATCTGATGGCTTTGGGAAATCTTTCTTGAATGCTGGATTTAAGGAAATGGGCGGTAAGATGATCCAGGATTTAGTAGATGCCGTAAATTGGGCTGTTGAAAATCGAATTGCCGATTCTAAAAAAGTCGCCATTTTAGGAGGGAGCTATGGTGGATATGCTGTGCTTGCAGCCCTTACCTTTTTCCCCAAAGTATTTACCTGCGGGGTTGATATTGTGGGGCCTTCTAATTTAATTACCCTTTTAGAAACGATGCCTCCTTACTGGAAAACAGAGTTGAAGCGCTTTTATCATCGGGTTGGAGACCCTACAATACCCGAAGGATTAGCCCTTCTTAAAGCCCAATCTCCTTTCTTTCATACGGATAAAATTGAACGACCTTTGTTAGTCATTCATGGGGCAAACGATCCCCGGGTTAAACAATCAGAAGCTGATCAAATTGTGAACGTCTTAAAAGGCAAAAAAACACCTGTTACATACCTATTGTTCCCAGATGAGGGTCACGGGGTTCAATTTGGCGCCAATATGTCTGCCCAAAGCGCTGCCATTGATGCATTCTTAGCTGAGTATCTAGGAGGCAAGCCTCCTAAAATCACGAGTGAATTCGAAGGTACCGCTGGAAAATTCGTAACAGGTAAGGAATTTTTAAAGGATTTGCCTGCCGGAGTGGAGTAGACTTCCGTATGCTCTCTTTTCCCCCATTGCCAATGGGTTAATTTCCTTGTACTTTTAAGTCACATAAAACAAGGAAATAAAATGTACGTAAACACATTAGAACTTTTAAAGACAACCCCTAGAACATGGCTTGTAACGGGGGTTGCGGGATTCATCGGATCTAACCTTTTGAAAACCCTCCTATCCCTAGATCAACGGGTGGTGGGGCTCGATAATTTTGCCACAGGATTTCAGCACAATATAGATGGCGTGCTGAAGGAAGTTGGGGCAGAACATGCTAAAAATTTTACCTTTATTTATGGGGATATTTGTTCCTTAGATACCTGTAAGGAGGCTATTAAAAATGTGGATGCAATCCTCCATCAGGCTGCCTTGGGCAGTGTTCCTAGATCTCTGAAGGATCCTATCGCTACTAATCGGACTAATGTGGATGGCTTCTTGAACATGTTAGTTGCCGCAAAGGATGCCGGGGTTAGCCGTATTGTTTATGCCTCCTCTAGTTCTGTGTATGGGGACTCCCCTACTCTACCTAAGGTTGAAACCCACCAGGGCAATTTGCTCTCCCCCTATTCCGTTTCCAAATACACCGATGAGCTTTATGCCAATACGTTTGCCAGAAATTATCCATTGGAGGTCATTGGCCTTCGGTATTTCAACGTCTTTGGCCCCCGACAAAATCCCACAGGCCCCTATGCGGCGGTGATTCCCCTATGGATCCAATCTTTATTGAGTAATAATCCCGCGATTATTAACGGGGATGGGGAAACCAGCCGGGATTTTTGTTTCATCGAAAATGCCATTCAGGCCAATATCCTTGCAGCCACTACCACCAACATTGACGCTGTAAACCAGGTCTATAATGTGGCCTTTGGCGAGCAAACAACGCTGAACACCCTTTATTCCATTATTCGCGAAGGGTTGAGTGTTAATACCACTCCTGAATACAGAGATTTCCGAGGGGGGGATGTGCGTCATTCCTTAGCTAATATTGACAAAGCCAAATCTTTACTAGGCTATTCTCCCCGCTATAGTGTCCGGCAAGGATTAGAAATCACCCTCGATTGGTATAAAAATGCAAAAGACCATTCTCATCATTGCGAGTGATCCTTGGACATTAGTGCGCTTCCGACTAGAACTAATGGAGGCCATGGTCTACAACGGTCATAGGGTTTATGCAGTTACCCCTATCACTGATAAATTTTCGGAAATTCAAATGGCATTAGGTAAAAAAGGGATTATCCTTCATCCTATCTTCCTAA
This sequence comes from uncultured Hyphomicrobiales bacterium, assembly GCA_964402405.1. Classification (GTDB taxonomy): domain Bacteria; phylum Pseudomonadota; class Alphaproteobacteria; order UBA7879; family UBA7879; genus CAYOCE01. The sequence continues at coordinate 8,976 of CAYOCE010000016.1, forward strand.
AAAATACAGGGGTGAATCCCTTACATGACATAGTAACTCTGTTTGATTTGGGGCGCTTGATTTTAAAGATACGGCCATCGGTTGTGTTTTCTTATACTTTAAAGCCCGTCTTGTATGGATCCTTAATAGCACGAGTTTTCCATGTCAAATCTATTTTTTCCATGATCACGGGCCTGGGATATGTGTTTACAGAACAGACACCCATTATCAAAAAAATTGTGAGTATCCTTTATAAGATTTCCTTAAAAGCAAATAACAAAGTTTTTTTTCAAAACCCCGATGATCGAGATCTATTTATTCAGGAGAAATTAATCGAAGAAAATAAATCTATAATCGTTCATGGGTCAGGGGTAGACCTGGATCATTATGAATTCACACCCCTTACACCCACCAAGAGTCCCGAGTTTTTATTCATCGGACGCCTGCTGAAAAAGAAAGGCATTGTGGAGTATATCCAGGCCGCGGAAATCTTGAAAGCCAAGTATCCAAAGACCTCTTATAAAATATTGGGGGACATTCACCCCAATCCATCTTCTCTAAGCCACGAGGAAATTGCTGCTCTCAACCAAAAAAATATTGTGCAGTATTTGGGCAAAGTAAATGACGTGCGCCCTGCCTTGAAATCCTGCACGGTATTTGTGTTGCCGTCTTACCGGGAGGGAACGCCCCGGGCTGTTTTAGAGGCGCTCGCCATGGGAAGATCTATTGTGACAACAGATGTTCCAGGATGTCGGGAGACTGTTATAGACGGAAGAAACGGATATTTGGTTCCCCCGAAAAATGCTGAAGCTTTAGCAGAGGCCATGGAGAAGTTTATTCTAGATCCTGACTTAGCTGTTAAAATGGGTGCCGCCAGCCGTAAACTCGCCCAGGAAAAATATGATGTCCATCAGGTGAATCGGGTGATTCTAGGCGAGATGGGGTTATTAAAATAGAAAAAAGAGAAAGGAGCCAATGTCCTCCCTTCCCTTATGATTTTTCTAGTGCAGCTGTATATCTGGGACTTCAACTGTCATCACAAAAGAGCGCCCATCATTTAAAAGACCTTCTAACATAATCTCTCGATAGTCAGCCCCAACATAAACAGCTTTTGTAAAGCCTGGTTTTTCCCAATGGTAATTCATAAAGAAACTTTTACGAATATTCATTCTAGGACCAGTAAAGACAAAAGATATCTCTGATATAGGGATTCTTTCTGCATTTACCTTATTGTCTATAATGACCAGAATATAATCCCCTATTCTCTGCATTGTTGGATGTAAAGCCCTTACTGAGAAACTTAACGGTTGTACTTCCCCTATATGCCTTAATGCTGGTGGCTCTCTTGATGGATCCCGTTGTTGAGAAAACTTGAAAACTTCCTTGTCTTCCTCCATTTTTTTAGTCACAAAAATGGAATGCCATCCTTCAACTTCAATAATATTATGGTCAGAATTATCGATGAAAGAAAAACGCTCAGGGATTATTATGCGTCCCTCCCGTATATTCTCTCCAATAGCAAAGTCGATAACATTACGAATTTCATTATCAATTCCATGATCTCCCAAACTACGGACTATGTTGTGACCTCCTGGCTGCGCAGCTGTCGTATCATTCAGCACAAATAAACTTAAGATTATAAAAGACCACATTTTGTATTTATTCATTTTTTATCTCCCAATTTAAATTATATAATAATGATACAATATTTTTTATATTATTTAAATAGTTATATACTTTATTCATGTGACTACGTCTGCTCCATTATTTTTAACATTAATTCCTTCCCTATAGCTTCGTAATATCTTTGGATTTTTTCTAAATCATTGGCAATATGCCCATCTGTTGCCATTCTGATATTCATATCCAGAGGAATAGCCCCTAAAAAAGGAACATCGAGTTTCTTTGCCATTACCTGCGCCCCCCCTTCCCCAAAAATGGGAACCATATGATTACAGTTGGGGCAGTGATAGAGACTCATATTTTCAATGAGTCCCAAAATGGGAACCCCTGTTTTTTGAAACATGTGAATCCCTTTCAGCGCATCAATCAATGCCAAATCCTGGGGGGTTGTGACAATAACAGCCCCTGTTAAAGGGCAGGATTGACTTAGGGTTAAGTGCGCATCCCCTGTCCCTGGGGGCATATCGATAACGAGAGCATCCAAAGATCCCCAAGCCACATCCTTCAGCAATTGTCTTATGGCCGTCTGCACCATGGGTCCCCGCCAAATTAAGGGCTGCTCTGGGTCAATCAGGAATCCCATGGACATAATTGCGAGATCCATTTTTTGAATAGGGATCAAGTGCCCATTTTTTAATTCAGGTTTTTCTGTAATATCAAAAATCTTAGGGATGGAGGGGCCATAAATATCCGCATCCATCAACCCAACCCTAAGCCCATGATCTTTCAAAGCCAGCGCCACATAAGCAGCCGTGGTCGATTTTCCAACCCCTCCCTTCCCTGAGGCAACAGCAATGATATTTTTAATGTGGGGTAGATCTATTTTTCCGGAGGGACTGGGTTTTTTGGGGGGATTCATGGGCTTATGATTTGTAAAAAGGATTTTGATATCTTTAACATCTTCTATATCTTCCAAGACCTTATGAATATCTGCCTGTAGTTGGGGGATTTGATTTTGAAGATGATTTGGCACCTCAATCATCAAGGTAATTTGATCACTTTGCACAATAATTTCTATCACCATCTCCATTTGAAATGGAGATTCCTGGGGAATAGATTGCAACACTTTTTTGATATCTTGGATTGTTATCATCATTTCCATATTAATAATTGATTTTTAAATTTTTTTCAGCATATAAATTTCTTGAGCCTTACAACAATGCTCCGCCAATCCACCCCTTAAAAGGATAAAATACCTGTCATGTACCTTCGTTTTTTTTATCTATGGATTTTCCTAATCCTTGCACCCACTAATGTTGCTGCGCAATCCTTTGCTCCACTGGTGGCCCGGGTTACTCCCTCCGTTGTCAGCATCATTTCCTATGGTCAAGATCCTGAAAGAGACCTGGGGAAAATTCACGCCCTTTATACCCAAGATGGGGAAGTCTATGGATCTGGATTTATTATCCATCACGATGGATATATCGTGACAAATTTTCATAATGTTAAAAATGCCACTAGTATCAAAGTGGTTTTACAAGACAGTACTATTTATGAGGGCATTTTAGTAGGTAAGGATACTTTAACAGATTTAGCTGTCTTAAAAATCCATGCCCATAAAAAATTACCTGCCCTAAGATGGGGAAACTCAGACGAACTACGGGTGGGGGATTGGATTTTAGTGATAGGCAACCCTTTTGGATTTGAGGGAACGGTTACAACCGGCATCATCTCTGCAAAATCGAGGCAAATTTCAGATCCCTCTTTGGGTATTAATGGCGGAAACTCTATACCAGGGTTTTTGCAAACCGATGCCTCTATTAGCGTTGGTAGTTCTGGGGGGCCCATGATTGATATGAAGGGATCCGTGGTAGGCGTGAATACCATTTTTGTCTCCCCAACTGATGGGAGCTCGGGTTTGGGATTTGCCATTCCTGCAGCTGTTGCAAGCCCCGTTGTCAGAGCTCTTCAAAAACAAGGTGAGATCAAGCGCCCCTGGGTTGGTGTTGATGTACAAAAAGTAACAGAAAGAATTGCAAGATATATGGATATGCCAAAACCCAAGGGAGCCTTGGTAATTGGCGTTTCCACCAGGGGCCCTGGAATTGATGCCAGAATTCAAGTGGGTGATGTGATCCTTACCATCAATGGCAGGGAAATTGTGGATGCAAAAGATTTTCCTAAACATATTTCAAAGCTTACTATTGGCCAAGATGCTCAATTTTTAATTCAGCGTAAAAATCAAAAAATAAAAACTTTGGTTCATGTTATAGAAACACCTACCGATCGCGGCCTAAAGGGCATATCAAAAGAAATTGAATTTTTGAAAAATATAGGACCTTCTAACCAATATGGGCTAAAGATGCTTTCCTTGACACCCTCTCTAAAGTCATCTTTAGGGCTAGGGGCCGTCCAAGAGGGTAAAGTATGGATCGAGGACGTTTCAACAGATAAAACCAGTATTCTGCCCAATTCTATTCTCTTGACCATTAACCATGTGTTAGCTGAATCCCCTAAGCATGCAGAGAGGCTAATCGAAGAAAGTTTTGCGAATAATCCTGATCGTCCTATTTTATGTCTACTCGTCAAAGATGGACATCAATACTTTGCAACCATTGACTCATAACATTAGGAGATAGTCTCATGAAAACGCTGCTCGTTCATTATTTACCATCTGGCGAGAGCTCTAAAACGAAAAAACTGGTCGATGTGTTTTTGAAAGCAGTTGAAGATTCTCCTGTTGAAACGCTGGATTTACTGCAAACACAAGTGCCATTTTTTAACCTTGTCAGTATGGCTGCCTACCGCAAACGTAATTATCAAGGACAAGTGCTAGATTCAACCGAAACCAAAAGCCTTGAAATTCAAGATCGATTGATGCGTCAGTTCAAATCAGCAGATGTGATTGTCATGGCCCATCCCATGCATAACTTTGGAATCCCAGGATTGGTAAAAATGTATTTAGATGCTGTTATTTTAAAAGGCGAAACTTTTGAGCCTGGCAAAAAAATGATGGCAGGAAAAAAATCTTTGACTCTATTCACCTCCGGAGGGATCTATACCCCAGATTTTGTAAACCTGGATTATCCTAACCTAGATACTCTCACCGTAAGTGCAAAGATCAATTTTAGGTTCATGGGGGTTGATGAAGCTGAAGTCATTGGAACATCGTTAATGGACCCCACAAAAGCCCCTGAGCGTCTGGAGGAAGCAAGTCAAAAAATCCATGCCCTTATTGGAAGATGGTATAAAACTTTATAATAAAGAAAAAAAGTCTTAAACATCAATAAGTTGTGATATTTTCTGATAAAAGTCTAGGATAAATTCAAGATATTTACATAGTAATGGCTGCTTTTTAGGATATATTGATCATAGAAATCTCCAATATCATTTGGCATCCTCCTATTACAAAAGGAGCAGGGAATTGGATGACGAAGCTATTATATTTGGATCACCCTGAGTGGATGACCTATGAAACAACTCTAAGTAACACAGGAAAGGACGACCGAGGGTTATACCTGGTACCTAAAGAAACCATTTTCTACCCACAAGGAGGTGGACAGCCCTCAGATCAAGGATACATAGAAATTGGAGAGGTTCACATTAATATACACTTTGTAAGGCAAGTAGATTCAGAAGTGCGTCATTACGTGGATTTTTACCAACTTAATTGGATAAATCAGAGCGTAACATTACATGTGGAAGAAAAAAGAAGGCAACTAAATACCAGATACCATACGGCAGGACATCTAATTGGGTGTGTTGTGGAAAGCTTGTTTCCCAACTGTAAGGCCATCAAGGGACATCAGTTTCCAAGAGAGGCCTATGTGGAGTTTGAGGGAATTATCAATCCCTCTGAAGAAATTTTGGAGACGTTACAACGCAAGGTATCATTTGATACCTCAAGAAATTTGAAAGTTAATCGTTTAGAAGCTTCTGACATGGTTCGAGCAATTGAAATCGAGAGATATCCTCCTGTGCCCTGTGGAGGAACACATGTATCAGAGTTACAGGAGATTGGGATAGTTACGATTACCAAAATAAAACCGAAGGGGGGAAATACAAAAATTTCCTATGGAATTATATGAAAAAGACTTTGACCTTGTTGGACACAAAAACTCAAATCCTTTATACCATTGATGGAGCTTCTTTTGTGTGCCGCATGGAAGAAGATAATGTAGTGAGGGAAACACGCCTTAAACCATTTCAGGTAGCAATTCTTTATGCCCTTTTTGATTCTCACCCTAACCCGCTACGATATGACGCTATCGAAAAACATCTGAAACAATATCAATTAGCCTGTCCAGACAATACACGACTGCATCGCAAAGTTTCAGAAATTAGAACTACACTTGCAAAGCTGCACCCCAAAATATCTCCTAATTTTATTCAGAATACGCGAGGAGTTGGGTACAGCTTACCCCTCTCCCTTAGGTCTCCTCATGTGGAGGAGCCCATTGAAAAAACTATTTTTAAAAATAAAGTACTTGAAGAATCGTGTCAAAAATTAGAAGCCCTCATTCAACAATCCATTCATTTAACCAAAAACGCGAGAATCATTAAACAAAATGATGTCTTTATTATAGGTCGTACTCCGTTCAAAGAAGAGTTATTTCATCAAATAGAATTATTTGATGCCACAACCCAAATAATTCTAAAAGAAATGCACACTCATCCTGCAGATTTCATCACCCTACGTTTAAAGCATCTGTTGGCAAAGCTAGGAACTTATATCGGCCTCGCTCGAATCAGCGAATACCCCATTTCCCTCAGTAGCTGGCAAGATTGGTTTTCCCAGGAAGTGTGGGGGGTCTTCCATGAAATCAAAAAACTCATGAAAGAAGGCGAGCGTATTTAAGCTCTGTCACAAACAGAATGTGCCATATTGTGCAACAATGAAATAAAAAAACTTGCACAATCTTGCACAATCCATTCTTGCCTTATAAACTTTTTCGGCATATGCCTCCAAAATAGTTAAACTATTTTGGAGGTATGAAATACATTTCTAAAAATTTGAAGACGGAAAATCCTTTAAATTAGACTTAGAAAAACCTCTTTAAACGAATAAAATTTTTACTTTTACTTTTACTTTAAAAAATGCTATAATCATTTATAAATTATTTTTTATGAAAGGAATAATAAAATGAAAATAAATAAAGTATTACTGACATTAGGTTTATGTGTCACTCTAAATAGCGTAAATTCGATGGCTCCAAACGTACCAGTAGACGGCATTGTAAGTGCTATGATTCCTTTGAATATAGGATTTTTAGCTGTTGAAGATACGGGAATTATAAGATATGGCCATGGGGCACCTCATCATATTTATCAAGGCGCCAACCCAGTAACCCACTATCAAGCACCACAAACAATCACTGCAACAGTTAATGGGGCACAAAGAGTATTTAATCCTACAAGAGCCATCTTGGGAGAACTTAGAGATGGCATAGGAGGCGATGTGGTAGTAAGAGTTGACGGTGGACCAGATAGGACAGTTTCAGCATTCATCCTTACTGGAAGAGCTGATAATATAAATCTAGATATGGCACATCGGGTTTTTGGTACACAACAGTTCCAAAATATGACAGCGATAGAACCTAATAGGCTACCAGAGGAAGTGCTTGCTTATCAAGATGCCGAAGGCCTTCATGTTATAAAGTGCCATCCTTATGGTCATCGATGCTTGCAGGCCAATAAAACATTAGGCGCAGCTGGTCGTATTGATGGTGTTACTGTAGAAGGTGAAAATGTTAACGTTAACATTCATGGACAGCCTCTGATGACATTTATGCACGCTGATTTCAGAGAATTACCTCTATAAATAATCACTTCCTTTTCTTTGTTCCCTGATGCATCCTTTACGAGGACCATCAGGGAAAAAGGGAGGGTTTTTAATTTATCAACTTCTCTCCTAAAAAAATTTTAAAAATTATTCATTCCTTTCAACAAATTTGACAGTCTTCCTATTTTCCGCTTAAGTTACATATCTAATTACAGTAGGAAAAAACTATGTCATCAAATGATCTTATTTGCATTGCAGCTATTACCGGGGCCAAGGGGCTGCGGGGGCAGGTACGCCTGAAAACCTTCACCGAAGATCCTCTAAATATCGCCACTTATAAAAACTTGGTGGATGATCATGGTAATCCAATAACTTTAAGTGGATGTACTCTTACAGCCAAAGAAGTGGTGGCCTCTGTTGCAGGCATTCATGATCGCACCCAGGCTGAATCCTTAAGGGGCACTCAGCTATTCATTCACCGCAATCAATTACCAGATCTAAAAGAAGAGGATCTGTATTACATAACCGATTTAATTGGCCTGGATGTACGGCTACCCAATGATGAAAAGATAGGCACCATTCGGAATGTCCATAACTTTGGGGCGGGGGATATATTGGAATTCCATCATGATCAACAAAACCAAGAGATCATGATCCCCTTTAAAAAAGAATTCGTACCAGAAGTAAACATCCGCGAAAAATGGATTCATATTGATGAAACCTATGTGGAGGATCTTCTGGATTCTGGGGATGATGCATGAGTATATGGAACGTCAATATTCTAACCCTGTTTCCGGAGATGTTTCCGGGGCCTTTAGGGCATTCAGTTATTGGAAAGGCTTTAAAGTCTGGGCTTTGGTCCCTGCAAACCACCAACATTCGGGACTTTGCCACAGATAAGCATAAAACCGTGGATGAATCTCCATTTGGAGGGGGACCTGGAATGGTGATGAAACCAAATGTCTTGAATGACGCTTTAGATGCTGCAAATGCTGGCAAAGAACCTCTCGAAATTTATTTATCCCCCCGAGGCGTTCCCTTTACTCAAGCTTTGGCCCATAAATTGGTAGAAACCCCAAACGTGACATTATTATGTGGCAGGTACGAAGGTGTGGATGAGCGTGTACTGGTCAAACGCAAGATGCTAGAGGTTAGCCTAGGGGACTATGTCCTATCAGGAGGCGAGGTGGCGGCCATGGTGTTGATTGAGGCCGTTGTGCGACTAATTCCCGGTGTCATGGGGGGCGAAGAATCCGCCACAGATGAAAGCTTTCAAAATGGCCTGCTGGAATATCCCCAATACACAAAGCCTCGCGTATGGCAAGGATTAGAGGTCCCAGAAGTTTTATTGGAAGGTCACCACCAAAAAATTAACACTTGGCGTCAAGAGCAAAGTAAATCTCTAACCAGAGCCCGCAGACCTGATCTGTGGGAAAGATATATGAAATCCACTGTTAAAAATCCAATCTTCTAAAACATTCCCATAGACTTTTTTCCCAGGGTTCTTGTACACTATAATCTATACTCTTCGGATTTCAAAATGTGGGAAGTTAAATGAGGGATCGAGGAGGGATAATGTATTCTTCATACATGCCCGACGAAGATACCCGAAATTTAACGATCCACAGTTTGAAGGACGAGGAGTATATAAAAAAATAATAAATTATTGGGGAGATATCTTATGGGAAAAACCTTATTTTTACTACCTTTAGTGTTGACTCTTTCTTTTGTACCCATCAGCCACGCTGTTATTAACCAATCGGATGCGATGGATTCTTCTATGAATAATCCCTCAAATGATAGTTTTGGGGGCAGCAACCCAGATACGGGTGCAGGTGGAGGGATGGGCAGCAACCCAGATACGGGTGCAGGTGGAGGGATGGGCAATGATCAAGGAATGAACAATCAAATGAATCCTAGCCCTAATCCCAATGGAGGGGATTCTTTTTTGGGAAAAATGTCGCTTGATGAACGGGCCCGATATTGGCATATGCAGGAAGAAAAATTAAAACAAGCTGAGGAAGCAGACTTAACAAATCATACAGCTGATTTTGCCGGATGGTTTGGAGGAATTGGCATTGGATATGCCCATGTCAATGCCGCAACCACCACCATAACTCCCCCCAGCACAACTAAAAATGTAAATGCCTATAGTGGCAGTGGGGCACAAGGGGATTTATTTATAGGGTATGGTAAAGTATTGGATAAAAACCTAAAAAATAATCTCTATAGAGGCATTGAATTTCACCTGATGTATAACTCGGTTCGAATGCGTACAAATGGCTTTAAAATACAGGGAGGCTTTGGTGGAGCTGTTCTTGGGCGCATGGGTATTATTCTTCATAAAAAATTTATGCCCTACTTCCTTTTAGGCGTTGATGTTGATACCTATAGGGCATATCAACCCTCCCGTAAAAATTTTAATACTTTTTCCATTGTACCCGGATTGGGGATGGAGTATCTATTGGGGAAATCGTTTTCAGCTAGAATGGAATTTAAGTATTCTTTTGGTACAGCGGCTGGAGGCATTAGTACATCGATTCTTACCAGGAAGCCCCGCAAATCTATTCTTGAAATGGGGGCAACTGTTAAATTTTAGGAAACTTAAGTACACATGAATGGTAAAGGACGAACAGTTATCCTCTGTATCCTTGATGGGTGGGGATATAATGCGAATCAAGAAGGAAATGCCATTGCCCTCGCAAACTTATCCCATTGGACCTATTTGTGGAATACCTACCCCAAAACATTATTGGAGGCATCGGGATCTTATGTGGGGCTCCCTGATGGTCAAATGGGTAATTCGGAGGTTGGACATATGTCCATTGGCGCGGGACGCGCTATCTTGCAAGATCTTCCTCGTATTAACAAAGCAATTGAAGATTACACACTCGATGTGAATTCAACCCTCCTGAGCTTTATAGAGAAACTAAAGAGATCAAAAGGAACCTGTCATTTAATGGGATTACTCTCCCCTGGCGGTGTTCATTCTCATCAAGATCACTTAATCGCCTTGGTTAGGATTTTGAATCAGCATGAGATCCCCATAAATGTCCATGCATGGTTGGATGGCCGGGACACCCCTCCCACATCCGCCGCAGGCTACGTGAAATCTTTTCTAGAAGCCATAACCCCCTATCCCCATACGAAATTGGTTACCCTTGGCGGACGCTATTGGGCCATGGACCGGGATAACCGGTGGGATCGTGTTCAGAAAGCATACCAAGCCATGGCCTTGGGGATTGGGGAAAAATTTCAGGATCCCATTGCGGCTATAGAGCAATCTTATGCTCAGGAAATTACAGATGAATTTATTCCCCCCATGGCGTTAGAGGGATATAAGGGAATGCAATCCCAGGATGGTGTTTTAATAGCTAATTTCCGAGCAGATCGAGTTCGGGAGATTTCTTCTACCTTTGGTGATCCAAAATTTAATCACTTTGATAAAGGCATTGTTCAGATTTCTAATGCGGTCAGCATGACCCAATATTCGGATGATTTGGCCCAGCATATGCAAACCCTTTTTCCTCCTATTCAAGTTAAGGACACATTGGGGGAAATTATTTCAAAGAATGGAGGACGACAATTACGTCTTGCGGAAACGGAAAAATATGCCCATGTGACCTTCTTTTTCAATGGGGGCCAGGAAACCTTGTTCCCAGGGGAAGATCGCATCCTAGTTCCGTCCCTTAAAGTGGCAACCTATGATCTGCAGCCTGAAATGTCAGCCTCTGAAATTACAGATAAATTGGTAGAGACCATTTTAGGAAATCAGTATCAATTAATCGTTGTAAATTACGCCAACGCCGATATGGTAGGACACAGTGGCAACCTACAGGCTGCAATCAAGGCTGTTGAAGTTATTGATCAATGCTTGGGACGCGTGGTTAATGCTATCACTCAGACAGGTGGAACGCTGTTAATTACAGCGGACCATGGAAATGCAGAAGGCATGATAGATTCTAAAACCCATTCTCCCCACACGGCCCACACCTGTAACCTGGTTCCTTTTGTGATGGTTGGGAACAAAAATCAATCTGATGTCCTCAGACCCAAAGGAAGATTAATAGATATTGCCCCCACAATTCTAGAGTTGATGGAGTTGCCCATTCCCAGGGTGATGGAAGGCAAAACGTTGATTGAGAAACGTTTATGAAGTATATCCCCTCTCTTTTTTTTATTCTATTTTGCGTAATACTCCTCCCCACACAGGCGGCCGTACAGCAGGATCCTAAATACCAACGACTGCAGAAGGAAATGGTTAGTGTTTCAAAAGACCTTCGGTTGCATGAAAAAAACATGAACCAAAGTGAAAAAAAATTAGCCGAATTGGATCAAGCACGTGATGAGATTTTAAAGGCTCTAACTAAACGGCATGCTCAGTTGCAAGGATTGGTAACGGCCATTCAACACCTCGCCAAAAGAGGCCCCAGTGCCCTAATAGAAACAGTTCGATCCGTTGATGATTTGATCAGATCTGCCATGACGTTGAAGTCCCTTATTACAGCCGTGGTTGCAGGCAATAAAGAGTTACAGCAAGAATTACAACGCCTTAATACGCTTCGCCTTACAATCCAAACCGAGCAAGGAACTTTAAAACGCGCGAAAGAAGACCTTTCGAAACAATCCGAGAAATTAGATATCCTATTAACTGAACGTAAAGTTATCTTAGAGCGAGAACGAGAGCAGCAGCGTAAGATTGAAGCCCGCGTTAAAACTCTTGCGGCCCAATCCTCTAACGTTCATGATTTAATTGTTCAACTAAAAAAGCAAAAACCCCCTACGAAAGCTGTCAAAAAAGCCCTTCCCTCTCCTGTGTTAACTGGATTACAAAAAGACGAGCGTTATGTGATGCTCCCCATTCAAGGGGAAGTTATTGTAAAATATGGCAAAACCCATGAACTAAATTTGGATGGCGTGGGCGTCGTCTTTAAGGCGCGCCCGGGTGCACGTGTTCTATCCCCCGTCAATGGACAGGTTGTTTTTGCAGGCCCCTTTAGACGCTATAGTCAAATTGTGATTATTGCCCATAATGGAAAATATCATACATTGCTTGCCGGAATGAAGCAGGTGGATACAGCCACTGGCCAGCAAGTGATTGCAGGAGAACCCATCGGTGTCATGTCTCGCGATAAAGGAGACAAGCCTCATCTTTATTTGGAACTTAGACGTGACTCTACTCCTGTGGATCCAAGTTTGTGGATTTCGGAAGTGTAACCCTAAATGAAAAAGTAAGGCCATAGATGAGATATATTCTATTTTTTTTAATCATCCTCTACACTTGCGGGATTAATGCTGCAAGCCAGGACACATCTGCTGAAACATTTCGCCAGTTGAATTTATTTAGTGAAATCTTTCGAAAAATTCGAACGCTTTATGCTGATGTTAAAGATGATCAAGTGTTGATAGAGGGTGCTATTAAAGGAATGTGTGCGGCTTTGGATTCCCATTCTCATTATCTTTCAAAGCGAGCTTATCAAGATTTACAGGCAGCGTTGGATGGGGCACTTTATGGGATCGGGGTTGAACTAACCCTGGACCAAGGCAAATTGAAAATCCTATCCTCTATAGAGGATAGCCCTGCCCACAAAGTAGGATTAAAAACAGGAGATAGAATTCTAGAAATTGATGGGGAATCAACCGTGGGTATTGTACTGGATCAAGCAGCGGGCAGGTTAAAAGGCAAACCAGGAGATGGGGTGCGATTAAAGATTGAGAGAGAGGGAGCAAAACCATTTGAAATAATTGTCGTACGGGAAAAAATTAATATCAAACCTCTGAGTTGGCAAATGCTGGATAGCATCCCCTACGTCCGAATCTCTACCTTTCAAAATGCACAGGTAGCAACCTTATTAAAGGAAACTATTTTAGAGATTCAAAAACAACAAGGAGCAAAATTTCAAGGCATGATTTTGGATCTTAGACAAAATTCTGGAGGATTGTTTGACGAGGCCATTGCTGTTGCAAACCTCTTTTTAGATCAGAAAGAAATTGTTGAAATTCGGGGCCGCAATAAGAAAAAATTAAAATGCTTTACCTCTGGTAATGGGGATATTTTAAAGAATAAACCCTTAATCGTTCTTGTAGACCAGGGAACAGCCTCTTCAGCTGAAATTGTTGCAGGTGCTTTGAAGGCTAATAACCGGGCAATCCTCGTCGGTTCTAAAACCTTTGGCAAGGGATCTGTTCAAACTGTCTTTCCTCTGGAATTTGATCAGGGGGCCATTAGGCTCACGACAGGCCTTTATCAATTATCTAACCAGGAAATTATTGAGGGAAAAGGCATTGTGCCCAATATCATTGTTCCCTTATCCAAGCACATCAAGTCAATGCCTATCTTTGCCCAAAAAAATACGCAGCCAACAAAGAGTATTTTAAGATTAGATGCGGCGCTAGAAAAGGCGATCAAAACTCTACGGGATAAAATGAAGAAAGTAGCGGCATAGCACAAAATGCATATATTTATCATTTCAGATACACCAAGCGTTTCCAATAATCTGCAAAAGCATTTATCTGCCCTTGCAGATATCATCGTATTGGATATAGATGCTTTGCAATTTTCTCCGTCTGAAGATATTGAAAAAGGGATCATTATTCTAAATACGCTAAAGGCCCTAGATCAAGACTGGTTAGAAGATTTGCATCGTCTGTTTTTTAGATTTCCGATGATTGCCCTTCTTTCTAAAGATCAAATGTCCAAAATCAATATGCCCTATACCTACCCCCTTTCTACCCCTTGTAATCTTTCTGATCTTTTTTCGTTAATTTACAATCTTGATCAAAAGATGCATATGACATCAATCGGTCCTTTTTCTTTTTATCCCATTACCAAAATCCTAAAAAACAGAAACACAGGAAGTGTTTCCGTTTTAACCGAGAAAGAATCAGACGTTTTAGAATATTTAAAAACCAATCATCCCCGCGCCATAAGCCGAGATGAACTTCTGAAAGAAATTTGGGAATATGCCCCAGATTTAGAAACCCATACCCTCGAAACCCATCTATATCGCTTGCGAAAAAAACTAGAAACGGGAGATGGACGGGATTTGTTGATCACTCAAGATACGAAATATGTCTTGAAATTGAATTAATCCACCGCTACAAAGGGGTCTGTGAGTCATCCCATCAAAAATCGCTGATTTTTTTCCGTAAAGACTAAAAAATCCCCTTGACAAATTAATTTTATGCATTATAAAAATGCTGAAGGATAATTTATGTT
>CAYOCE010000017.1:0-23276 GCA_964402405.1 uncultured Hyphomicrobiales bacterium
TGCAGTTTCTGAGTCACCGTGGACTCATAGGTAGGCACGAAATTTTCTAGAATATGGGATGCGTTAGTTGTGCGAATCCCTTTGGTGCAAAAGTTATCCTTGATGGCCAACGGCAATCCCTCCAACGGTCTTGCTTCGCCCTTTTGAATCCGAGCATCCGCGTCTTTAGCAGCGGCCAAAGCCTGATCCACTGTTTCCACCAGATACACATTTAAATGCCGAGTTTCTTCCATGCGCTTGATATAGGCCGCAATCAGTTCACTTGCGGTGAATTCCTTTTTGGACAGCTTTTCCCGCGCTTCGCTAAAGGATAGATTTAATAATTCAGACATGGGGAATTCCTTTTACTCAACAACTTTGGGAACAACAAAAAAATCATCCCGCACCTCGGGGCCATTCTTTAGGACGATTTCTGGACAATTGCCATCGGTAACAACATCCGCCCGTAGGGGAGTTCCGTCTGAGATCATATCCTCCAAAGGATTAGCAAGGGGAGAAACCTTGGATTTTACTTCCTGCAACTTATCCACCCAATTAAACACTTGGGATAGCTGGGCGACATAGTTATCCAATTTGGATCCTTCAATCTTCAGACGCGCCAATTTGGCGGCGTGTAGTACATCTTTATGGGTTAGAGACATGATTTATCCGTTAATTAAAAGTGGTTCATTTACCCCCAGAATCTATCAAGAAAGCAACAACCTTGGCAACTGGTTTTAAAGAAGATTTTTAGGAGAGTCTTACCATTTAACAACAACCAAAGAAGCAGAAAAAAATTTCAATTCATCCCTTGCCCAGGAATCAACAGTTTGTTATCACTATAGATAGCGGCCTACTAGATATTGATTTCACCAAAAAACTTTCCAAAGGGAACCCATGAAGATTAACGTTCATACTTTTTATACAAGACAAGTAAGCTTGCCATTTTCTTCGCCTGTTAAAAAACAGGTTGACCCTATTAAGGGGGATTTTGAACGCTCTTTCCGAATAGGAAATGAGGCCTTTGCCCCAGCCTTAAAACTGACGCCCTTCGCCACCTCTCATTTTTTGAACCCCTGGCAGTTGCTGGTGGTGATTGGGCAATTCCTAGTTTTGCAGCAATCAGAAACGATGAATCTGCCTCTTTTTGATTGGAAAGTATCTGCCTTGCCTCAGTTTCAACTGCAGGAGTTCTCCAGTGTAGAAAAAATGTGGGAAAAAAGAATTGCAGAAAAAGGAGGGAAAGCTAGTGCCTCTTCTGTAGATCTTAATACAGCGCCTGTAGTACAAAGTACGGCTACCATAGAGAATTTGGGACAGCCGAAGGGGTCTCAAAAAAACTCTTCGCAATTGGAGGAATTTATTAATTTAGAGACCTCGAACTCACTATCAACAAGAGCTCTTCAATCTTCTCAGAGGGCGACTTCTCTGAATGAACATATGGGATCTTCTCGTATGCTCCGCTCTGCTCCTTTGGCTCCTCACACTAATGGGGCATCGACTTCTTTTAGCAACACTATAGAAACAATAGTCGCAAAAGTAGTAACCAATCTTACAGATTTTTTATCTATCCCCTTTGCAGGAGGCAATCTCAAACACCAACAAATGGATCCTGTAAAAAAAGAGAGCCCTTCTAAATCCAACCCCATATCCGGGTTTTCTATGGATCCTAGAGAGCAAGAAGCAGGTGGGGGTATAGCTCTTTCACCTTTAGAAGCTCTGTTAAAAGCCTTAGGAGCGATTGGAGATGCAGATTGTGGATGTAGAGACAAGGCTATGGACACGGCAGGTCCTGATTCTTTTCTCAACTCTTCTTTTGCGGCAGAGCCGGAGGATAAGGCATTCCATCAAAATTTTATATCTGCAATGTGCGCAAGATTGAGCGCTATCTTTGGTAAGGGATTTCCGCATGTCATAGCCCTTAGAGGTCAGTCCACATCTGATCCTGCCAAAGAATATCTTACAAAAGTATTTGGTATTTTTAAAAGTTTCTTAACTACAAAAGGACAGAAATCTTATGAAGAGCATCCTGTTGTTGTAATGCCTGGGTATGGATTTACCAATATTTATCAAGAACGACTTGAATTTGTTTTGTTTTATATTGCAAAACTAGGTTTTTCCCCCATTTCTTCTGTTGCAAATTATGTTAGAGATAACTTTGACAGCAAAGCAAATGAGATCCTTGGTAAATTATTTGTTAAAGGCAGACATAGCTATGGGCCAGATGCAACATCAAACAAAGATTATCAACTCCCACATTCGGCAAAGAAACTCATAGAGCAAGATTTTCCACAAGTCCCTTTAAGAGGAAATCCTAGCGGACCTGACGACCCTTGGCTCTCCTAACCTCTGGCTCTTGCATAAAAAATAAAAAAAGTTTGTTTTGCCCGTTGACTTTGGGGGCAAGCGAGATTTATGATGTGCGAGTTATTTTGCGTTAACAGATTATTAAGGAATATGAAGAATGAATAAAAATGAATTGACAGCTGCCGTTGCTAGCGCAGCAGAATTTACAAAAGCTGACGCGGGCCGCGCTATTGATGCTGTTTTCGATAGTATTACCCATGCATTGAAAAAAGGTGATGATGTTCGTCTTGCAGGATTTGGAACTTTCGCAGTTGTTGTACGCAAGGCAAAAGAAGGTCGCAACCCAAGAACAGGTGCAAAGATCCAGATTCCAGCAGGAAAGTCCCCTAAGTTTAAGCCTGGCAAGCCTCTAAAAGAAGCGATTTGCTAATTAGGCTACTTTGTAAGTATTTTTCTAATAATTTTATGTTGATCTTACGTAGAAACATTGTTATATGATTCTACGAAGATTGGGCGATTAGCTCAGCGGTAGAGCGTCTCGTTTACACCGAGAGGGTCGGCGGTTCAATCCCGTCATCGCCCACCATTTTTTATTTGATACAAAGCTACAGAAATCTTTATACGCTAGGATTAGTAGTCTTTGGTGTCATCTTTTCCTCCTTTCAAAGGGGGGTGTAGCTCAGTTGGTTAGAGCGTCGGCTTGTCACGCCGAAGGTCGCGGGTTCGAGTCCCGTCACTCCCGCCATTATTTTTTTCATCTATTTTAATCTGAGTTCGACAAAAACGTTATAAGAACACCAGTTCAACGAAATTGAATCATTCATTTTCCAACCACCCCCACGGAGGTGGGGGTCCACAGCATCCCCTGTAATGATTTTAAGATACTGCTGCTCCATAGATTCCCTCCGAAGATGGGGGGGGTACTTGAAAAAAGATGGGATATCATATAGATCTTAGGTACATTTTAAGGATATTAAGCATGACAAATTTCAAATCAGGGTTCTTGCAGGAGCTAAATGCTCGGGGGTTTATCTATCAGGGGACAAATCTGGAGGTCCTGGATCAGCTTGCAGCAAAGGGTTCTATTACCCTATATGTGGGGTATGATGCGACAGCCCGCAGTCTTCATGTGGGGAACCTGATGACCATCATGTTGATGCGCATCGCGGAACGCCATGGGCATAAGCCTCTTATTCTGATGGGGGGAGGGACCACCAAGGTGGGGGACCCCTCTGGTAAGGATGCCCAGCGGCAGATGCTAGGGGTTGATCAAATTCAAGATAATATCTTCAGCATTAAAAAAGTCTTCAGCCGCTATCTGAATGTGAATCAGACGACAGAAATGATGAACAATGACCAGTGGCTGAGTCAGCTAAATTACCTGGATTTTCTCCGAGATTATGGCAAATATTTTACCCTCAATCGCATGCTCACTTTTGATAGCGTCAAGCTAAGGTTGGAACGCGAGCAACCTCTTACCTTTTTAGAGTTCAACTACATGATTCTGCAGGGGTACGATTTTCTCCATTTGTTTCAAGAAAAAAACTGTGTCCTCCAAATTGGGGGATCGGATCAATGGGGGAATATTATCAATGGTGTCGATTTGATTCATAAGGCCATTCAAAAGGATGCCTATGGACTCACGATTCCTTTAATTACAACATCTAGTGGCGCCAAGATGGGAAAGAGTGCCAATGGGGCGGTGTGGCTGGATCAGGATCTTCTCAGCCCCTTTGATTATTGGCAATTCTGGCGTAATACCGAGGACGCCGACGTGCTCCGGTTCATGAAATATTTCACGGATCTCTCGGTTACAGAAATCGAAGGATACAAAGATGTTTCAGGCGAGCATTTAAATCCTTTGAAGATACGCCTGGCGGATGAGGCCACCAAATTGGCCCACGGGGACAGTGTTTTGACTGATATTCATACAGGTATCCAAGCCCTGTTTGCCAATCAGGGCGATGGCATTGAAGTGATGGGACACGATGAAAAGGGAAATCCTATTTTGAAATCGGCACTCCCTATTTTGCAAATAAATTCTACAGATTTATCCCAAGGGGTTTCTGTCATTTCTTTGCTAGGGCAAATGGGATTTGTGGAGAGTAATAGCGAGGCTCGGCGTTTAATACGGGCAGGTGCCTGCAGAATTAATGACGAAAAAGTCGAAGATGAAAATGAACGTCTTACCTCTGCCCATCTTCAAGACCCTGGCGTTATTAAAGTTTCTGTCGGCAAGAAAAAACAGGGATATGTGCAGGGGGTTGTATTGTAACTTTAATGATCCGTCTTGATCGATCTTTTTTTGAACAACCTACCCTTCAAGTCGCCCAGGAATTGTTGGGAAAGGTGATAGTATTTGGGAACCATCAAGGGATTATCACTGAAACCGAGGCGTATATTGGTCAAGATGACCCAGCGTGTCATGCATCAAAAGGTCTAACCCCCAGAACCCAAGTTATGTTTGGCCCGGCAGGTCATACGTATGTCTATATGATTTACGGCATGTATCATTGCTTGAATTTTGTGACGGGGGAAGAAGGCTTTCCTGCTGCTGTCCTGATCCGAGGATTAAAGCTGATAACCTCTCCCCACATACATTTGAATGGCCCTGGTAAACTATGTCGATTCTTACAAATCGATCGGTCCCATAGTGGCCTGGATATTACGACCTCAGATTCTTTTCATGTTGTTGATCTTAAAACACCAGCGCCTGCCTTTACCCAAACTCCTCGTATTGGAATCAAAGTAGGCACAGATAAATTATGGCGGTTTGTGATAACATAAGAGCTCTTTTTATCTGACTATTCTGAAGTGAGATACCGAATAGTCTTGACTTTTCGGAAATATGGTTCAAAATAGTCATATGATCAGAGCACAAAAAAAAGCTATTATGCAGGACTTGGACAAGAAAATTGTCCTTTTAGTTGGACCACGGCAATCAGGAAAAACGTGGCTTGCCAAGGACATTGCCAAGTCTTTTACGAACAGTATGTACCTGAATTACGATCAATCAACAGATAGAAAAATTATTGAAGCCCAATCTTGGTTGGATACAACAGATTTATTAATTCTGGATGAGCTCCACAAAATGCCCGATTGGAAAAATTATCTGAAGGGTGTGTTTGATACGAAGCCAGAGTCTATGCGTATATTGGTGACTGGTAGCGCGAGATTGGATGTATATGACAAATTAGGAGATTCTTTGGCAGGACGCTATTTCCGGCATCGACTTCTTCCTTTTTCTTTAGCTGAGTTAAATCAAGCAGCAGAACCAATTGACATTAATAGGTTATTGGCACGGGGAGGATTCCCTGATCCGTATTTTGCAAATGATCTGACGGATGCCAATAGATGGCGCCTTCAATATGTTAATAGTCTTCTTAGCACAGATATTTTCGAAATTGATCCTATCCAAAACATGAAGGCCATGCGACTGGTTTTTGATTTATTAAGATCTAGGGTTGGGTCCCCCGTTTCCTATCAATCTTTAGCTGAGGATGCAGCCGTTTCCCCTGCAACTGTTAAAAAATATATCCAGATTCTTGATGCATTATTTATTATTTTTACCGTTACGCCTTATTCTAAAAACATTGCCCGCAGCCTTTTGAAGGAACCCAAAATCTATTTTTTTGATGCAGCTTTGGTACAAGGTGATGATGGAGCCAAATTTGAAAACCTAGTTGCCATAAGCTTGTTGAAGGATATTTATGGCAAGGTTGATATGAAGGCTGAGGATTATGTGCTGCATTATTTACGCACCAAAGATGGGCAGGAGGTTGATTTCGCCATTGTGAAAGATAATAAAATCGAAACCATGATCGAGGCAAAATTATTGGATAAAAACATCGATAAATCTTTGGTGAAATTCCAAGAAAGGTATGGCTATCCAGGCATACAGCTAGTCAAATCCCTACGTAATGAATACCAGCAAGCTGATATCAAAATCCTGCAGGCAGAGAAATTTTTGTCCGGCTTGTTTTTGTGATTTCTAAATCGCTCTTGACACCCTCCATTCACTTCCCTTATAGATTAGCCTGAGTTTAGTCACCAGGGGTGCTGGAATTGTTAATCCAGCTGAGAACGATATTGTAACCCTTGTACCTGATCTAGGTAATACTAGCGGAGGAAGCGTGAAGAAAAATTTTATCGCCGTGTTTTTAGGCAGTGTCATTGAATACTATGACTATGCCCTCTATGGATTTGCAGCATCCTTTCTAAATGAATACTTTTTCCCCAAAGATACCAGTCTTTCTCCCCTTGTTGCCGTTTTCAGCGTTTTTGCCTTAGGGTCTGTGGCAAAGCCTTTAGGGGCCTTAATCTTTGGGCATATTGGGGATCGCTATGGGCGCAAGATCGCCCTAAACATTACCATTCTAGGCATTGGGTTTCCCACTCTCATTATTGGACTACTCCCTTCCTTCGAAAGCTGGGGATATTACTCCCTAGGAATCCTTATAGCCTGTCGTATCCTGCAGGGTGTCTTTGTGGGGGGCGAGGCTGATGGCGCCCGGGTTTATTTATTTGAACACCTGGGGGATAAAAGACCTTGCCTCACCAACAGTCTTAATGGCCTGAGTTACCTGATTGGCATATACCTGGCGTCCTTTGCGTTTTTTGTAGGAACCCAATTCCTGAGCCATCCTTGGATATGGAAGATCCCCTTTCTAGGCGGCGGTATTTTGGGAATCGTAACGTTATTCCTCCGGCAGTTCATAGAAGAAACGCCGGCGTTTTTAAAGCATTCTTCTTCCCCGAAATCATCTGTGTCTTTCCTGAAATTAAGCACTCTCAACCATCACCTGAAATGTCTTGCGCCCATCATTTTAATCTGTGGATCTGTTGGGGGGATCTATCATTTTTACCTGGTATTTTTTGGAAGCTATCTCTTCAAAATTCTTCATATTATCACCGAAAAAGATTTAGGAATCTATATGTGGGTAGGGGCCCTGATTTTCGCAGGAACCGGCCCCTTCTGGGGATGGATTGCGGATAAGGTTGGGGCCCGGCGATTTATGATGGCATCTCTTTGGGGGTGCATTGGGTTGGGTCTGATGAATGCCATTTACCTAAGTCATGACCTTGCGCCTCTGTGGTTATTTATTCTGACAGCTTTTGCGATTTCTGCCTTTAGTGTGCCGGGATATGTGTTACTGATGAAATGCGCGCCGCTGCCCTATCGATATCGATTCTTGAGCTTGGGTCACGCCATTGGATCTATGCTGTTTTCTGGAACCGCCCCGCTGATCGCAAGCCTTCTATGGCAGCACAGCCTTATGCCATGGATGCCGTTTTTGTATTTTCTGTTTCTTTTAATTCTTTCTGGGCTTGGGTTATGGATGCTGGCTTACCCGCATCAAACATATTCTTCAAAAGACCAGGTGCCAACACAGATAAGGGATTCACAGAAACTTTTGGATCCTTAGTAGGTCCTTTGATTCCATAAGACATGGAAAAAATCCCCTTTTCCGCATCACCACCGCTTAAGATTTGTCCAATGATGGGAATATAACTAAGTAGCTGGTTGAAGATATAGGCAGGGACAATTACACCTTCCAGATTAATTTCTTTTTTGGCTGTGTTTAGTATTCCTTTGGCGGTAATGCCCAAGGATGTGCTGCTCATGCCTGCCTTGTTGATAATAATCATACCTTGATTTTTTTCAAAGTCCGCATAGCCTTCGTTGAATTTTAACCCCTTACCCCCTAGGAAGTCTGTAATACCACTAAAAGAAGCAAGAGAAAGCAGGCGTGCCAACAAGGGGGCCTCAATGATGTTAATTTCAGCAATCTTTAAAGTGCCAATCACAGGACTGTTAGGGGTTTTTAGGGATTCGACTCCCTTAATCAACACTTCACCTCCTTTTACATCCTTTACTATATCAAACGCTTTTAGAAAGGGGGAAATGTTGGTTGCCCTAAAATGAAACTTTTTTTCCTGATGATCTGGTTTAAAGGTGATTTCGATGATATCAGATGCATTGTAAGTGGCCAATAAATCCACAAAATCCCACGCCTTATTCTTTCTAGATAATTGGGTATTTAAATCTTTGAGAGTTAGATCAGGGCTTAGAATCAATTCTTTGATCTTGGCCTTTAGGGTAAACTCGGGTAAAGAATCTTCTTCGCTATCAGCCTCTAAGTATTCCTTTAAAACCCCAGATATATTTAATCGAGGGCTGTGAATATCTAAGTTCAATATATTGTTTTTATCGTGGCCACGCTTGATTTCAAGAATATTGTCATTCCAATTAAAAGTTGGAAATTCAAAGCTAGAAAGATTTCCATTTTTAAAGGTTAGATTGCCCCGGATAAGCAAAGCCGGCATTTTAGCAATTAAACTACTAATGGATGTCAAAGCCCCTTTTTTGAAGGTACAAGATAGATGAAGATATCCCTTTTCCCCTAGGGATTTTTGCCAATCCAATTGGGGAATCCGGAGTTTTGTTTTCTCCAGATTTAACGCAATAGTCATTTGCCCTTTCTCTTTTTCCAGTTCTTGATAGGCTAAATCCAGGCCAACTGTATTTTCAAAACTATTTTCAAGGAATTTCGGTAAAAAAGGTTTTAATTGGTCTGCGCGTATATCGCCCGCAATTTCGTATTTTGTTTTATAAGGTTTTTTTGTATTAAAAAGCTCATGCCACTTTAGAGCAACAGGTGATCCATCCAATAAAATGGGGCCTTTAATATGCATGCTTTTGTTGTCTAGTTTTAGGGCAAGAGTCCCATTTTCAATTCTAAATTGAAGATCTTTTAGCGTAACTAAAAGCCTCACTTTCTTAAGAGCAGCATTAACCTGAGCTTTTATATCCTTGGTGGTAAGGGTTGTCTCCAAGGGAAATTTTAGATTCAAATCAATCTGCGCG
Source organism: uncultured Hyphomicrobiales bacterium (assembly GCA_964402405.1). Classification (GTDB taxonomy): domain Bacteria; phylum Pseudomonadota; class Alphaproteobacteria; order UBA7879; family UBA7879; genus CAYOCE01. The sequence goes on from CAYOCE010000017.1 coordinate 9,155, forward strand.
TTCCCACTGGTGGTTTTGGGATCAATGTTCATTGATTTACAGTACTCAAGAGGGGGAGAGTCTATTAACTCCAGCGCTTCCCTTAGAGGGCCTTCAATCTTCAAGCTTACATCCCCATCTTGATCTGCTAGATCCATATTTTTCAAAACAATATGGCCATCTGTAATTTTCAAGTGATGGATATTTCCCCGTTTAACATCAATATGAAAATCTTTTTGATCATAGGTTCCAATTACCTTAGCATTCTGAACGCGGGACATGCCCGTGATATAATCAACGTCTGCATCTCGAATAATAACCGTGCCACCCAGGCTAGAAATCTTTAGTTCTTTGGTATCCATGGGGATTGATCCCTGCATGTTAATATCAGCTTGGTCCACTATTCCCCCAATAATATTAGTTATAACCCAAGCCCGAGGAGTCGGCGCTAGCTCCTTTGGCCATAGTTGAGGGAGCAGTTTTGTTTCAAAAGGATCGGCGGCAGCGTGTAAATCGAATTCTAGTATCTTATCTTTTAGTTGACCACTTACAGCAATGTGGGCAGACGTTTTGTATTCCTGATTTTTCACTAAGATGTACGGCGTTACACTGACTTCAATGGTACCGTGTATTTCCGTGCGATTAAACAAAATATTAGTCCCCAGATCAATTTTAAGGGGAGGGATGGGGGTTTTAAAAGTAGATGATTTAATATTACCTACCTCTAAAATAGGGCCAAGATCTATTTTTTCAGATTTAAATCCGACAGATAATTTCTTGCCCTTGATATAATTCAAACTTAATGCAAAAGAGTTTTCATTAATTTTACCGCTAGATTCTATAAAAATTTCACCATCTTTGTTTTTGTAAACAAGGTTAATATCTTTTAAATCTAGAGCATTTTTTTTGGTTTTTAGCAGCACATCTCCTTCTGAAATCTCAATGGTTCTAAGGGAAAAATCAGATTGTTTCTGATTTTGAAAAAGACTCTCTAGTTTTTCGGATAAAGTTTTCTTAGACATATCCTCTGAGGATGTATCCAGATAAATTTCTCCTTTGGGGGTAAATATCTTTAGTTTTTCAACTTCATAGGTGCCCAGCAAAACCTTCCAAAGGGAAAAGGTTATTTCTGCATTTTCGGCTGAAAGCTTTATGTTCTCTATAGTATAATGAACGTTTTTCAAAAATACTTTTGGGGATTTATAGAATTTTTTCCAGAAGAAAGAAGATCCCCCAAAAGACAGTCCTTCAATATTTTTACTTAAGTAAGGGGCCAGTCGATCCGTATTAATGGGTGCATGGTGAAGGCGCCAAAACAAAACACCCGTTGCTGCAAATACTAAAAATATCGTTACAAAAAAGGAAACAATAAGTGTTTTAAAAACATTCTTCATCTTTAAAGTTTACAATACCAGATCAAAATAATAAAGATGCCAAATATAATTCGATAAAGAGCAAATAGTTTTAATGTATTCTTCTTTAGCCAAGTCATAAATAAAAACAAAATAAAAATTCCAACTAAAAAAGAAATTCCAAAAGCGACTAACAAGTTCAGATCAAAAGGAATGGTGTGTTCTTTGATCACATCCAAGGTTACAAGGGTGATAGCTCCTAAAATTGCGGGGATCGATAGGAGAAAGGAAAATCGCGCAGCATCCACCCGCTTGTACCCCAGTAGACGAGATGCTATCAACGTTGCCCCAGACCTGCTGACTCCGGGGATCAGTGCCGTCATTTGAAGACACCCAATTATCAGAGCATCCATAGAGGTCATAGATGTTAACCCTTTGCTAGCGGGCGTGTTTTGATCAGCTGCATATAAAATAACCCCTGCCACAATGGAGGTAAGTCCCAATAGGGGCAGGGATCTTCCCAAATCCGGCAAGTACCTATGCAAAACATACCCCACAATAACAACAGGAAGGGTCGCAAGGCATAAATGAAAAAATAATTTAGTGCCTGGTAAAATTTTACCTCGAAATAAAGAAAAGAATCCTCGAACCATGGACCAGATATCCTGCCAGAAGTAGAGCATAACCACCAATAGGGTGCCGGCATGAATAGTGACTTCCGTGACTCTGCCCAAACTATGTAGGTGCATTAGTTTTTCAAAAACAATTAAATGGGCTGTTGAGCTAACGGGTAGAAATTCTGTGACTCCTTGGACTAGGGAAAATATATATAAATCTGTCATGATTGATTACTCCCTTTTAAGTTTTATTTCTCCTCTTCAGACTCCCGATTTTTGTCGAGGGGGGCTAAAAAAGAATGTACCTCTTCGTAAAACATGTTAATAATAATATAAGAATAAGGCAATGCTAAAAGCACTTAGAAAGGCGTGATACATGCGGGAAATAATTCTAGACACAGAAACGACGGGTCTTGATCCTAAGGATGGCCATCGTTTGGTTGAAATTGGATGTATTGAATTATGGAATCATATTCCGACGGGAAATCAATACCAAACCTACCTGAACCCTGAACGAGATGTTCCCGAGGGGGCTTTTCAGGTGCATGGCCTTTCCCAGGATTTTCTAGCGGATCACCCTTTATTTAGAGATGTTGTGGGGGATTTTCTAGATTTCATCCAAGATAGCCCTCTCATCATTCATAATGCGCCGTTTGATTTAAAGTTTTTAAATGCCGAGCTTCAATCTGTTGATCAAAATAAAATAAATAATCCTATTGTTGATACGCTTGTGATTGCCAGACGTAAATTTCCAGGTTCCCCTGCCAACTTGGATGCCCTTTGTCGCAGATTCAAAATTGATAATACAAAACGAGAAAAGCATGGAGCCTTACTTGACTCCGAAATTTTGGCTGAGGTATATTTAGAGTTGTTGGGAGGGCGTCAACATGGACTGAATCTTGAGTCCAGGCAAGTATCTTCAAGTGGTGAATCAGAGGTCATTCAAATCAAGGATATACGTGTTGCCCGAGATTTTTCCCCCTCGTCAGAAGAATTGGCGGACCACCAGTCTTTAATTAAGAAATTAAAAAATTCCATATGGGAGGCTTAAATGATGTTTGTTGAAACCCTAGAACATGTTTCATTTTTCGTAGAATCAACAGGATGCCTTGTGATGTCGGTGGGCTTTGGTATTGCGCTGGTGAAATTTTTAAAAGCTCAAGCAGACTTTTTATTAAAAGGAATATCCTTCAAACCTATGCAGCTAATTAGGTTAGAATTAGGAACCTATTTATTGCTAGGGTTAGAATTTATGATCGTGGGGGATATTATCGGAACAGTTTTAAAGCCAGGATTAAATGAGCTCGTTTACCTTGTAGTCATTGCCGTCATTCGAACCATGATCGGATATTTTTTGGGTAAAGAACTAGAAAGCGTTTCCAAGGAAGCAAAAGAAAAAAAGTAAATCCACAACAATCTTCCTCTTGTCATAAGAAAGAGATTCATATAATGTGGGCAACATTCGGTCGTTTTTGACCGCTTATGCGCCCGTAGCTCAATTGGATAGAGCGTTAGACTACGGATCTAAAGGTTAGGGGTTCGACTCCTCTCGGGCGCACCATTTCTGTACTTTCCATCGTCATCTTCTTCTCTCTTTTTGCAAGAGGGGACCTGTTCTTAAAATTAAGGCTTCTCTTTCCTTCCAAGGTCTGTATATAATCCTCCCAGCTTTTAAGAAAGGAATCTTATGAACATTCAAATCACCACACTTTCAAATGGTATGCGGGTTGTAACGGATCATGTATCCACGGTTGAAACGGTCTCGGTTGGGGTTTTTGTAAGGGTGGGAAGCCGGTATGAAACCCTGAAACAAAATGGCGTGGCACATTTTCTAGAGCATATGGCCTTCAAGGGGACCAAGCGCCGCACGGCCCTGCAGATTGCCCAGGAAATTGAAAACGTGGGAGGATATTTGAATGCCTATACATCCCGGGAAACAACGGCTTACTATGCCCGAATCTTAAAGAATGATCTGGGGTTGGCCGTAGATATCTTGGCAGATATTTTGCAGAACTCTACTTTTGATCCTACGGAATTTAATCGCGAGCGTGAAGTGATCTTGCAGGAAATTGGGCAATCCTATGATACCCCTGACGATATTGTTTTTGATTATTTCCAGGAAACGGCCTATCCCAATCAACCCATGGGGCGTCCTATTTTAGGGCCCGCTGAGAACATCAAAAAAGTTTCCCGTGAAACATTAATGAACTTTATGTCGACCCTGTATGCCCCTGAGCGTATGGTTTTGTCGGCGGCTGGAAATGTGGATCATAAAACATTAGTGGCGCTCGCGGAAACGCATTTTGGAAATTATGCAAAGCGATCTCTCCATGAACCTGTATCCTCAACCTATAAAGGTGGGGATTTCCGCGAAGAGCGCCCCTTGGAACAACTGCATGTTTTATTAGGATTCAAGGGCGTTGATTATCTGGATCCCGATATGTATACAGCATCAGTCTTTGCAACCCTCATGGGGGGTGGAATGGCGTCACGCCTATTCCAGGAAATTCGGGAAAAGAGAGGGTTGGTGTATTCCATTTATGCCTTTACCTCGTGCTATCAAGATAATGGATTGTTTGGGGTTTATGCCGGTACCAATCCCAAGGATGCCAAGGTTTTAACCGATGTGATTTTAGATGAATTCCACAAGGTCAAAAAAGATTTAAACATCTCTGAAATTGACCGAGCCAAATCCCAAATGACGGCAGGGATTTTGATGGGCCTCGAGAGCATGTCAGGACGCAGCAAGCGCTGGGCAGATAATCTGTTGACCTATGATCGGTTGATTCCTATTAAGGAAACCCTGGATTGCATCTATGCCATTTCCCCAGATCAACTCACGCATTTTTCAAATCAACTCTTTGATCATCCGTTAACGTTAACGGCCGTGGGACCAACGGCAAATTTGCCTAAGATTCAGTAAGGAAAAAACCCGTTGCAGTATGCAACGGGGTGGTTTAGTGCATTTTAAAATATCAACTCTATTCTTGTTGGCGTGGTTTAACCAAAGAATCATGCATTCCTCGCCTTGCATGATCCATGCTGGCGATATACGGCTCTTCATGGGAGGCCAACCATGGCCCATCAATATCATTTTGAGAGAAATGACCCCATTGACCCCAGCCACCCCATTGATTAGGCTTATTCTGATATTTCTTCTCATTTCTTTCCTCATTATGAGGATTTCCATGCCCATTTGCTATGCTTAGAGCATAGGATGCATACTCAAAATAGGAGGCATATTCATAGGATCCAAATCCACTATTAGAGCGTCTAGGATCTTCTTCTAGTTCCTGCCTAATTCGTGCTTCAGTTTCATGTCCCTTCTCAAGTGCCGCTCTAGCTTCTTCAGACAATCCTAGTCTTTGATTCCCTGCTGCCATTTCAAAAAATACATCCACGGCCTCTATATTTTCTAGGTACGCCTGATGTTCCCTATGCCGTTGAAAGTCCACAATAGCCTTACAGGATTGTAGTAACATTGTATAAGGCATTTGCGCTACTGGTGCTAATCTAGGGCGCTCACGCATATTATGAGCAAACTCAATACATGCTTGGATCAATGCAATAGGGGGCATTACTCGCCCGCCATGATGAGCCCTACTAGCGGATGCCATAGGCTTACTAGCGGATGCAGCCTCTGCTCCTTGATAGGAAAGCCCTAGAAAAACGGTAGATAAAACGGAAAGTGTTATAAATTTCTTCATTATGATATTTCTCCCAATAAATTTTTAATAATACTAATCTAAGTATTAATTATAATTATTCTAATATCAAAAAAAATTGCTTATTCAAAAAATATTGCCTTTGTGGGGGGATGGGGGTAATCTGAATTCTTCTTTAAGGCATATAGAATTTATGACAAATACGGCAATTAATACCCTCAAAGATACCCCCCCAACCCCTATGTTGGCCCAGTATCACAAAATTAAGGAACAGCATCCCGGATGTTTGTTGTTCTTTCGGCTGGGGGATTTTTATGAATTGTTTTATGAGGATGCGGTGCAAGCATCCGGCGTTCTTGAAATTGCGTTGACCCGCCGGGGGAAAACAGATGGTCAGGATATCCCCATGTGTGGTGTGCCCCATCATGCTAGTGAATCCTATGTTGCGCGCCTCATTAAGGCTGGGTACAAAGTCGCAATTTGTGAACAACTAGAGGATCCGGAAACAGCCAAAAAACGAGATGGGTACAAGGCCGTTGTCCGGCGGGATGTGATCCGTATCATCACGCCAGGGACGTTGACGGAAGATACGTTACTTTCCAGCCGTCAGCATAATTTCCTTGTGGCGTTTGTGATGCAGAAAGATCAACTAGGACTCGGGGCTATTGATATTTCTACAGGGGAATTTTTCCTGGAATCCCCAGATCAAAAATCCTTGAAAAGTGCAATTACGAAGCTGGCCCCTTCAGAAATCCTTGTTCCCCAAAACCTGTATACTGACCCCAAAATTCTAAAGTTGTTGGAGGATTGGAAAGGAATCCTTACTCCTCAACCCAATAGCCGGTTTGATGCAGAAAATAGCAAAAGACGTCTCGAGGAAACGTTTCAAGTAAAAACTCTGGAGGGGCTTGGAAGTTTTAGTGCTGCTGAAATTATGGCTGGTGGCGCCTTATTGGAGTATGTGCACCTTACCCAAAAGGGTCGCATGCCACGAGTACTCCCCCCCGTCAAACGCCATGAATCTAACGTTCTGTATATTGATGCCGCGACCCAGCGTAACCTGGAATTGATTTATACTTTGGGAGGACAAAAAAAGGGAAGTCTGCTGGATACCATTGATCATACAGTAACAGCCGGTGGGGCGCGGTTACTGTATCGGAATTTGTTGGAACCTTTGCAAGATATATCCATGATTCAGGATCGCTTGGATCAGGTAGAGTGGTTTCAAATCAATACTGACGCGCGGCAGATCCTACGTGATCATTTAAAATCCATGCCAGATCTGGAACGCCTCCTGGGGCGGATCACCGTGGGCAGGTCTGGCCCCCGAGATCTGGGGGCTGTTCGGGCTTTTTTGGAAGGGGCGAAGCAAATCAAGGAATTGTTTATTTTTCTTGATCATCTACCCCTAGGCCTACAGAAACATATTGATCATTTGAATTTTCCCCAAGATCTGCTGGATATTCTAAATCAAGGCCTTCAGGAGACATTGCCTGTAAATGCCCGGGATGGGGGATTTATTGCTGCTGGATATTCTAGTTCCTTAGACGAATTGATTCAGTTTCGGGACCAAGGCCGAGAAATGGTTTTGAATCTGCAGGCCCAATATAGTCAGGAAACAGGGATCCCTACCCTCAAGATCAAGTATAATAATGTGATTGGGTATTACATCGATATTACGCCATCCCATAAGGGGCGTTTGCCTGAGGACAAATTCATCCATCGTCAAACGTTGATGGGGTCCATGCGCTATGTGACTGCTGAATTGCTAGAGGTGCAGGAAAAGATCTTGAATGCGGGGGATGAGGCGTTGGACCTTGAGTTAACTTTGTTCCAAGAATTTATCCAGAAAATCATTTTGAATGTGGATCAATTGGGCAGGCTGGCCCGACAAGTAGCTCATTTGGATTTTGTCTCCAGTTTGGGGGAGCTTGCGCGCCGGAGAAATTACACCAGACCCCAAGTGAATGATAGTCAAGTGCTGAATATTGTGGGGGGACGGCATCCCGTTGTGGAGCAAGCTCTTTCTAGAGATCAAATTACGTTTGCTCCCAATGATTGTGCCTTGAATGACCATCAGCAATTGTTGTTGATTACAGGCCCCAACATGGCGGGGAAAAGTACTTATCTCCGGCAAAATGCCTTGATCATTATTCTGGCCCAAATGGGATCTTTTGTTCCAGCAGCATCTGCTGAAATTGGCTTGGTTGACCGTATTTTTAGCCGGGTAGGGGCCTCAGATGATTTAGCCAAGGGTCATTCGACCTTCATGGTGGAAATGGTGGAAACGGCCGTCATCTTGAACCAAGCCACCAAAAAATCCTTTGTGATTTTGGACGAAATCGGTCGAGGGACCTCCACCTTTGATGGTCTATCTTTGGCATGGTCAGTTGTGGAACATCTGCATAATATCATTGGTTGTCGTAGCTTATTTGCCACCCATTATCATGAATTGACTGTTCTGAAAGGGACCTTGGCGAAACTTGCTTGCTACACCATTAAAATTCAAGAGTGGAATGGGGATGTGGTCTTTCTTCATCAGGTCATCCCCGGCACGGCTGATAAATCCTATGGGATTCATGTGGCCAAGCTAGCAGGCCTCCCCCAGTCCGTTTTAAAAAGAGCGGAATCTATTTTGAAAGAATTAGAGTCCCAGAAATCCACCCCTCTGGTGAAACAAGTAGAATTGCCATTGATGGCTCAACCTAAAGCTGCCGCTGTTATCAATCTAAATCATCAAAAAGTGGTTGATACATTGAAAGAATTAAATCCGGACCAATTAACCCCTAAAGAAGCCCTGGATTTTCTTTATAATATCAAAGGAAAAATAACAGAAGATGATGTCCATAAAATCTAATTTTTTTCATACCAAAAAATTTCAAGCTATTTTATGGATTTTATTGTGCAAATTTACGGTTTCTTTGATCTTGGCTCTCGTTAAGGAAGTCCCCTTTCCCCCCACTCAAATTAGTTTTATGAGAGGTCTTATGGCCTTAATTATATCTTTTGGAATTTTATGGATGAAAGGACAAGGATCCACCGTTTTTACCTACTTTCGAAGAGATCCTGTCCTGCAATCCCTGCGTGTTATTTTGGGATCCTTGGGGATGCTTGCGGCTTTTTATGCCTTGCAACATTTATCTTTGGCCAAGGTAACTACGCTGTTGTTTTCAGAAACTTTTTTGATTGGGATTCTGGCCTTCTTTTTCTTAAAAGAACGGGTTTCTAAGCCTAGGTGGATTGCTATTTTTATGGGGTATCTGGGCATTTGGATTGCCATTGATCCTGTGTATGAAACATTCGAATGGGCCGAAGCAGCTGCTTTATTATCCGGTGCTTTACTGGCAGGGGTAAGTATCACGGCAAAAAAACTGGTGGATAAAACACCGCCTCTCGTATTAATTTTTTATTCAGCCTTGGCGCCTACTCTAATTTTAGGGAGTTATTGGCTCTTTTTACCCGGCTTGCATGAACATTTTCCTGAATTCAGTCTTTGGAAACCAGTGGATACATCACAGCTAGGAATATTTTTGGCAATTTCTTTGGGGGCAATGATCAACCAGTTTTCATATTTAAAAGCATATCAGCATGAAGATATAAGCTTTTTAGCCCCATTTGATTATACAAAATTTATTTTTTCAGCGGGGTTAGGAATTTATTGTTTCGGAGAATGGCCAGAAATTGCCACGTGGATTGGGATTGCATTTATTGTCCTTGGATCTCTTTATATGCATCATCAAGAAAAAAGAGAAACCTCAAGAAACCTTTTCTAAAAAGTGTTCTTGGTTCACATAATCCTGCAACACTTTTCCTGGTCTGAAAAAAGGAATGTATCGGTTGTCGACTCGAATAATTTTTCCAGATCTTGGATCACATCCGACACGTGCTTTACGACATTTTACAAAAAATGTACCAAACCCCCTAAGTTCAACGCGGGTATTCTTTTCTAAGGAGGCGATAATTTCCTCAAAAATAACATCAACAATCTTATCCAATTCTCCACGTGATTGTCTTTTTGTTCTTTTTAGTAATCGATTTACAAGTTCAGATTTGGTCATCTTAAATTTTTCCCTCTGAGAATTATTTTTTTCTTAGCAAAGGTGATTATGTGTATTTTAAAACCCCTCGTCAAGACTAGAGTTTTACAAAAAGTTTTATTCAGTAGATTCAAATAATTATCTAAAAGACTTTTTGCCAAGCTCCCACAATTCTCTAAGCCATAAGACATTTATGTGTTATTGACGGGGTATCAATAGAGGTGTCTTGCATTTGAGATTAAGGTGTTTTCTTTGTAGAATATTGACCAGGGGGCATGTATTTTTTATAGTAAACATTGCTCGGAAAAAATAGGTAAAATTAACCACCTTTATAGGCAAAACCTATGTATTTTTTTTGACTCTGATTTTAATTTTAAAAAAGGCTTGAAAAATTTATTTTTTTATTTATAAGAAGCTTAGTAAGAAGTATATTTTTATTTTTAGGAGAATAAAATGAATCAGTTAAGGAGAAATTTTTCTAAGGTATTTCTTTTGTTTGCACTATCTATACTCTCTAATGTTCATGCTATGATGGAGCAGGAAGAGTCTTCTAGCTCTTCTTTAAACCCCATAACCTTTGAAAGAGTTACCTTTATCAATACCACTGACTCTCAAGTGTCTATGCGTCTTAATTATAACTGCCGTTATCATGCTGTAGAACTTGAAGAAGCATTTGGTCCTGTTGTTTTTAAGGAATTTGTTTGTGATAACAGTACTATGGGGGATCGGAATTCGTCGGGCCCTTTTATGGTTGATTCCAGCGTTACCGAGCAAATGTTCGAACTGAAGCCAAGTGAATCCCGAACTTTCTCAGTCGGCAATTTCAAAGGTATTAATATTGGTGACATGGAGCATCAGATGGCCGATATTTATGCTTATGTAGGCCCACTAGGTAGGGAGAAGCGTGTTGACTCAGACTATCCCACCAATGGCCCAGATGTAACTTACAAGCTTACTATAGAAAATAATAGATTTAAATTACGTCGGATGTAATTTGCTATTCCTGCAAACATCCTGATGTTAAAAAATGATATCAAAAAGTGTGCCTGCAAATTTCCCTTGCCTTCCTAGGTTGAATTTGCAGGGCCACCTTTTATCAAAAAATTTCCCTCTTTGTTTTTTATGCATAGGCCCTGATCTCCCCCTTGACATCCAAGCAAAAACTCTGCTACAACACATTCAATGTCTTCGTAAGAAATGGATTAACTTTCAGAAAAATGCAAACGTACTTCACTTTTCAAGATCACATTAAGTCTGGCGTTGCTCCAGAGTGTACGGGACAAAAAAAATATAATAAAATACAGGGCTAGGATGTTTAATTGTTTCGTTTTGGGATAAAAACATGGTATTAAAAAGGCCGTTTTCCAGGGTGCCTTCCGCTTCGAATTTTTATACCAAGTGGAAGATCACGAGTTTGCTATTTCTTATATGCCTCGTGCAGGCGTTTTTATCATCGATTGGATATTCTGATCCGGTGATGCAAGATATTTATCCGTCTAAGACTTTCGAGCGTTCCTGCCGAAAAATTAAACGACTTCCAGAGTTTTAAGTATCTAATTTCAATAAAAATACTAACAAATTTTCTTCGCTCGACATCCATGTCATTATATCTACCTGATAAATCTGTCTTTATATAAAAGATGTGATTGATGTTTGTAAAAGAATATCGCTATCTAATTTATGCATAGTTGGGTTGCAAATATAGCACTGGATTGGTGAACAGATTACTAATATTCTATGAATAGATATTCGAACGCAACGTTTGAATATTGTTTCTAAGGCACTTACTTGTAAGTTTCTTAGAAAGCAGACATCCGACCTCCTCGGATGTTTATGTACCTCCCTGTTAAACTTGGCCAGGATTTATTCCTGGCTTTTTTTTGTTTGGATTCCCTTAATATTCTTGTTGTATTTACCCCTATGTAGGTACATTTCTTCTCCTTGTTTCTATCTGCAAACATAGAAATCAATTAGAAATAAACGCTTTGGAAATCATAGTCATCTAATTTATGCATAGCTGAATTGCAAATATAGCACTGGATCGCTGAGCAGATTACTAATATTCTATAAATAGATATTCGAACGCAACGTTTGAATATTGTTTCTAAGGCACTTACTTGTAAGTTTCTTAGAAAGCAGACATCCGACCTCCTCGGATGTTTATGTACCTCCCTGTTAAACTTGGCCAGGATTTATTCCTGGCTTTTTTATTTGGATTCCCTTATCTCCCGACATTTAAAAAGAAAGCAACAAATCTTACGGGGGAAAAATAAAGAGGAGGACGCAAGTCTTTCAATTGGGGAAAATTTAAGCTATTTATGGCTAAATATCCCCCTCCGAAAGCCAGACTTTGCCACACATTACTTTCACAAGCCAGGTGAATGAGTCAATCCTGAGCCCGTTGCCTTAATAGGGCACGGCGGGTTCTAAATGGGGGGAGCTGTGGTAACACACTCCTCTACCAATTCAGGGGTTTTGAAAACCCCTAAATGTTGTATAACGCATATATGCGATGTTGGGAGACACCCTTCGCGCCCCTCCCAAAAATCCTTATTATTTAAAGACTTTAGTTTAAAGAACGTTTGATATAATACCACTCCTTCGTTTATGCTGTTTATGTACTTTCCACTTGTTTATCTACATTCCATCTGCACCGTTCTCTAAAAGGCTCTTTTTCTTTTTTGTCGGGTGGTAAGGATTTCCAATTGTTTTTATCGTAGACCCAAGGTATGGTACTCCAGATAATAGAGATCCCGAAATGTATGATTTTTTTATAGAACCACTCCAATACATATTTATGCGCAAGGCGCTAGCTGGTTGTATTTGTTTATCATTGGGGGCAGGACCTGTAGGCATATTCTTGGTTTTAAGGCGCATGAGCCTGATGGGGGATGCGTTGTCCCACGCGATTCTTCCTGGTGCTGCTATTGGGTACGCGCTGATGGGGTTATCAGTTCCAGCTATGGTTTTAGGGGGAATTGGGGCAGGATTGGTTGTGGCCCTCCTTGCAGGGGTTGTAACCCGTTTTACTCACCTGAAGGAAGATGCCAGCTTTGCAGGATTCTTTCTGATTTCCTTGGCCCTGGGGACCCTCATTATTTCTAGTCAACGTAGCAGCATTGATTTGATTCATATCCTTTTTGGATCTGCTTTAAGTGTGGATTTTCTGTCGTTGATAATTATTTCAGGGATTTCAACCTTGACGCTGGCAACGTTTGCCATTATCTATCGACCGATGATCATGGATTGCTTTGATCCCCTTTATTTGAGAACATGTCATAAGAATGGGGTTATTTATCACATGATTTTTCTAACGCTGGTGGTTCTAAACTTAGTTTCAGGATTTCAAGCATTGGGGACATTACTGTCCCTGGGCATGATGATGTTGCCCGCGATTAGCGCCCGATTTTGGTCCAGACGTATCTGGATTTTGTGCCTGGTTGCTGCCCTTATTGGGTGTGTGTCTGGATATATGGGGCTATTATTGGCAAACCATTATAACATTCCCTCAGGGCCTTCCATTGTTTTGGTAGCAGGGGCCATTTACATAATTTCTTTGTTAGTAGGACCTTATGGCAGTATCCAGAAAACTTTTTCCTTTTTTAAACAATAGGCCTATTGATGCAATTTAGATTTTTTATATGTGTCCTTCTGAGTCTCTTTTTTTGGAATGAATCAACAGCCGATGCCTCAAAAATCAAGGTGATTGCCTCCTTTAGTATTCTAGGGGATTTGGTAAATCAGGTTGGCGGCGACCATGTGGAGGTTAAAACCCTGGTTGGTCCCGATCAAGATGTGCATGTATATGAACCAAGTCCAGAGGATGCTAAAAACCTAACGCTTGCCCAGATCGTGTTTATTAACGGATTGAATTTTGAAAGCTGGTTGACCAGATTGATGAAGTCAGCTGTTTATAAACGTCCTGTTGTTACAGCAACAAAGGGAATAATCCCCAGAGTTCCTTCTAAATGCTGTCATCACACAGAACCTGATCCCCATGGATGGCACAATGTTCAACATGCTAAAGTTTATGTACATAATATCAAAAAGGGACTTCAAAAAATTGATCCTAAACATGCCTCCTATTATGAAAAACGGGCTAAGGCATATCTGAAAAAACTGGATGATCTAGAGGTTTGGATTCGAAAAACTCTTAAGACCAAGAAAAATGTGAAGCATGAGGTCATTACAGCGCATGCAGCCTTTGGATATTTAGAGGATGCCTATGGTATTTCATTCCTATCCCCCATTGGGGTCAGCACGGATGCAGAGCCCTCAACGCGGGATATGATGCGCCTGATTGATTATATTAAAAAGCACAACATCAAAATAGTGTTTTTAGAAAATCTTTCCAATAAAAAGTTAATCGAGCAAATTCAAAATGAAACAGGGGCAGCGATTGGGGGCGTTCTTTATTCCGATGGCCTTTCTCATCCAAATGGTCCTGCTGCTGATTATATTTCCATGATGCG
>CAYOCE010000018.1:0-18753 GCA_964402405.1 uncultured Hyphomicrobiales bacterium
TGGAGTATACTCCCTATATCTTGAAGTTTTAAGGAGTTCATTCCATTCGATCCTCTTCCTAAATCTATCCCTCTCTTACGCCTCAAAACCCCATAAGTTATTTTTTAAAATCACCAAGATGTATAAAGAGATCTATTGAAAAATTTGTAATATGAGGGTAGTATCCTTGGGTGCTTGATTAATCTTTAAAATACGAGGTCTTTTGTGACAGAACCAGTGATCGATAAACTCCTAGACATTATGCCTGTTAGCCTTGAGGAGGAAATGAAAAAATCCTACCTCGATTATGCCATGAGCGTAATCGTCAGCCGGGCACTACCAGATGTTCGGGATGGGTTGAAACCTGTTCACAGGCGTATTCTCTATGCCATGAAACAAGGGGGGCTGGATTACAATAAAGGCTATCGTAAATCTGCCCGCGTCGTGGGTGATGTGATCGCGAAGTATCACCCTCATGGAGAAGCTGCTGTGTATGATTCCATGGTGCGGATGGCTCAGGATTTTTCCATGCGATTACCTCTGGTAGATGGTCAGGGAAACTTTGGATCCATGGATGGGGATTCAGCTGCCGCTATGCGTTACACCGAGGCGCGTTTATCCCATGCTGCCCATTACCTCTTAGAAGACATTGAAAAAGACACCGTTGATTTTAGGCCCAACTATGATGAACGAGAGTTCGAGCCTACAGTTCTTCCAGCCCGTTTTCCCAATATGCTTGTCAACGGGGCAGGGGGGATCGCGGTCGGTATGGCGACTAATATTCCCCCTCATAATTTAGGCGAGGTCATTGATGCCTGTTGTGCCTACATTGAAAACCCCGACATTACTACTGAAGAATTAATGGTATATGTTCCTGCCCCGGATTTTCCAACGGGTGCCCAGATCATCGGTCGGGGTGGTAGTCGTGATGCCTATCACACGGGACGTGGATCTGTATTGATCCGCGGTAAAACCGAGATCGAGGAAATTCGAGATAATCGATATGCCATTATCGTAAATGAAGTTCCCTATCAGGTGAATAAGGCCAAGATGCTGGAGCGCATTGCAGAACTGGTGAATACCAAAGTTATCGAAGGTATTTCCGATCTGCGAGACGAATCTGACCGAGATGGTGTGCGTATGGTAATTGAACTCAAGCGTGACGCGGACGCGAATGTTGTCCTGAGTCAACTCTATAAGCATACACCGCTTCAAACCAGCTTTGGCTGTAACATGGTGGCCTTGGATGGTGGACGGCCATTGATGATGACGTTGAAGGCTATCATTGTGGCCTTTATTAAATTCCGCGAGGAAGTGATCACCCGTAGAACCCAATTCGAACTCCGCAAGGCTCGTGAAAAGGCCCATGTATATTTAGGGCTCGCGGTTGCTGTTAGCAATATTGATGAAATGATTGCCCTGATCCGATCTGCCCCTGATCCTCAAGAGGCCCGAGAACTCATGATGGCGCGCTCTTGGCCTGCCGAGGATATTGCCTCCTTAGTTGCGCTGGTGGACGACATTGAAAACCCAGCCCCTATTTATAAACTAAGTGAACAACAAGCTAAGGCCATTTTGGATCTGCGTTTACACCGCCTCACAGGACTTGAGCGGGATAAGATTGCCAAGGACCTCGAGGAAACCATTGAATCCATCAAAGGATTCTTGAAAATCCTAAGGTCCAGAACTGTGCTGCTGGATCTTCTGAAGGAAGAATTGCTCGAGGTCAAAGAAAAATTCGCAACCCCGCGGCGCTCTGAAATCATCGATGGAGTGTTTTCCTCGGATATGGAAGATTTGATTCAGCGGGAGGACATGGTCGTCACCGTGACTCATGGAGGATACATTAAGCGCGTGCCTTTATCCACCTATCGTACCCAACGTCGTGGTGGTAAAGGTCGGAGCGGTATGTCCACGCGGGATGAAGATTTTGTGGATCAAGTGTTTGTGGCCAATACCCACACACCGATTTTATTCTTTTCCTCCAAGGGGATGGTGTATAACCTCAAGGTTTATAGCCTTCCTGAGGCAACCGCCCAATCACGAGGTAAGGCCTTGGTTAATATGTTGCCTTTAAGTAGTGATGAAAAAATCACCACCATTATGCCCATGCCGGAAAATGAAGAATCCTGGGAAGGGCTCCAAATCATATTTGCCACGTCTCATGGGAATATCAGGCGGAATATGCTGTCTGACTTCACCAACATCCGATCCAATGGCAAGATTGCCATGAAACTAGAGGGCAATGAGACGTTGGTGGATGTGGCAACTTGTAATGACCAGCACGATTGTTTTGTGACGACCCGTGAAGGAAAATGTATCCGATTTTCAGTAACAGATGTACGTGTCTTCGTAGGGCGTAACTCCACAGGTGTTCGCGGTATTAAACTTGCTAATAAAGATCGCGTGGTCTCTATGAGTATTCTAGACCATGGAACCTTTACTATTGAAGAGAGAGATGCCTATTTGTCGCTTTCTCGTAAGGCTCGTGGCGAGGAAGAAGGCACAACAGCGACGTCTTCGGAAACCATGTCCACCGAGCGTTACCAAGAAATGGCCGCCAGCGAGCAATTCATTTTGACTGTCAGTGAAAAAGGATTTGGCAAACGGACCTCTGCCTATGAATACAGAATCTCCAACCGCGGGGGTCAAGGGATCGCCAATATGGAAATCACGGATAAAACGGGTCTCGTGGTAGCGTCCTTCCCCGTCAAGGAAAATGATCAGTTGATGTTGATTACCGATGGGGGACAATTGATTCGCAGTCATTTAAATGAAGTCCGCATTGCCGGCCGCAAAACCCAAGGTGTACGGTTGTTCCGGGTCGAGAGCACCGAGAAAGTTGTAGCAGCTGAATGCGTGGCTGAAACTGAGGAAACTGAAAGTGCTGAAAGTGATGAGGGTGTAGCAGAATAAGTAGCTCGACTTAGTCCCGCTACTTTTTTGTAATCAACCCCACCCAGGGAGGGATCCGTAATGACAACCCATTACATTAAACTAACCCCCAAGGCTTCGAAGAACTATATTGGGGATTATACGCCTGGCCCTAATGGGGAGGTATATTTGAAGGTTTATGTAACAGCCGTTCCCGAGGATTCCAAAGCCAACAAGGCCATGATTGACTTCCTTGCCAAAGAATGGAAAATCCCAAAAACGCATTTTAAAATTATTGCAGGTCCCACCAGTCGATATAAAACGATTGTGGTTGAAGACTGAAAAATCCTCAGCATTGGGGGAGGTGGCCTTTTAAACTACCTTTTTAAAAATCGATATAAATAAGAGATGGCTCTTCCTAAAAAATACCCTGAAAATAAGGCGCTGAACAAAATATCAAAAACAAAATATTCAGCAGCTAGATCTGGGTTTGTTCCTTTTAAGTATCCAAAAATGTATTTTATAAAAAAGAACGACAATAAGATTACAAACGTGGAATAGGTTCCGGGTAGTTCAATGGATTTTAAATCCTTGAGAACTTTAATAGGGATTTTGGAGGCAATAAAAAAACCAATTCCAATACCAACGATCATAGAAGCTATATAAACCAAAACATCCGTACTATTTCCGGTCATAAAAACTTTATATTTTAATCCCAATAAAACGGCAGGGACAATAAATAGCTTTGGCAAGTAGACAACGTGATCATGTCTTGATTTAATTCCAACAAAAAGGAGGTAGGCAAATATCCCCCACACCCAAAAAGGCGTGCCCGTTATGGCATTTCTTATAAATTCAAATACGGACTGATTCATAGCGCTTTCCCTAAATCTACATAATCCGGCATTATGCAAGGATCATCAAAAATCACATTCACATATCCCAATTTGCGATAAAAATTCTCAGCACTTGGACGTGCATGCATTTTGATCACTTCTCGTCCTTGATGTTGTACCCATTTTTCCACTAGCTGCATCATATGGGTAGCATATCCTAATTTTTTGTAAGGTGTATCCGTTGCAAGGGCTCTGAGGGCAGCAATCTGATCATTTAGAAATTCCACATGGGCAATGGAAACAATTTTTGTGCCCTTATACAACACAAAACGATAATGATTTTCTGCCGTAAACGTCGGGTGATTGCGATCATAAACCACTTGAATGGAATTAAAAATTTGCTGTTCACAAATGCGGTGGTAATCCTCCCATTCTTGATGATGGATGGGAAAATTAATGGTGAGATCATTGAACCCAGCTTGATCTAACACTCCTTTGATGAATGTGTTTTTTCCCAGGTTGTAGCCTGTAAACCTACCGCTGACTCTTTCAAAATTTTTGGGGTCCTGCAAAAGAGATTCTTTCAAATTTGCATAGGCTAAACGCGTCTCATCATGAGCTCTGAGGTAATCTCGAAAGGCTAGATTCAGGGGGATAAACCCATGGTCAGGTTCCACCACATGGAGATTCACCTTGGTCCCCGGGGTATTCTTAGAGAAATAATACCGTAAGGGGATGTTCATTTCTCCTTTGAAAACATAGCCGACGCTTTCTAGGTGTAGACATGAAGACAGTTGATCCACAATACATACCACATCCAGATCTTCTTTAGCATTCAGTCCTGGAACTGAGGTAGACCCAATATGATGCACAGCAAGGCAATGATCCCCAAGTGCATTTCTGAGAAAATCAGCCTCAACCTCAAACATCTTGGGCCAATCAGGGTTATAGGGCATAACCTCAATTTTCTTGGTTTTTTTATTCATAATATTTATTCTTTAATAGCATTCATAGTTGACAGGATAAAATATTTCAGGCAGATGTAGTATATATTGTTTTGGGGTAGAAGAAAGGGTGAATTTGATGAAAAAAATAAGCTTATTAATACTGATATTTTTAGGAGGAATCATGGCTATAATGAATGCTACATCTGCACAGTTAATTACCCATCATGAGGATGCCAGTTTGGATCTAAATAGAATTCAGACAAGACTACAATCTAGCGGAAATTTGGCCCTCCCCCTTGAAGAAGAATTGGAATTATTAGAACAATTAACCCAATTTGAACTAGGTAGATTTTTATTGAAAAATAAAGGGTTAAATGGATATTGGACATATTATATTATTCTTCATGGTCCCACAAAGAGTGATTTGCATCCTCTAGAGCATTGGCTGCTGAATAAGGCACCAACGGTAAAGGCTACTCAGGAACGGTTTCAAATATTTAGACACGAACTTCAATCTCGTCTGCAAAGTGGAATGACGCTCGCCTCAATCCCTTGTGGTCGTATGGATGATCTTTTGGGGTTGGATTATTCTAAGGTTTCAGATATTCAATTGGTGGGGATTGATTTAGATCGGCAGTCATTGGTTTTGGCCCAAGATGTCGCCAATACCTATGGGTATAAAAACGTTTCACTCCTTCACAAGGATGCATGGAATTTAGGGGCAAAAGCTCAATATGATATTATCACGAGTAATGGTCTCAACATTTATGAGTCCGATGATCAGAAAGTGATAGAGCTTTATAAAGAATTCTTCAGTGCCTTAAGGCCAAACGGAGTCTTAATTACAAGCTTCTTAACCCCACCTCCTGCTTTATCCCCAGAATCCTCTTGGAAAAACTATAACCCAGAAGATGCGCGAACACAGAAAGCCATTTTTGGGGATATTATAGGGGTTGCCTGGCAAACGTTCAGAACTGAATCCAAAACACGGGAGCAGCTAGAAGAAGTGGGTTTTAAAAGCGTTGACATCATTTATGATTCTCAAGGGATGTTCCCAACGGTTGTTGCCTGGAAGTGATGCTACTTACAACCCCGATGGCTCGCCACGGCATAGCCATAGAGGTAGTCGGGATCCAGGAACGCTAACGCGGGTAAGGCTTTGATAGTACTGACTCTCTTGGACCCCGACTTTCGTCGGGGTGGTCCGAGAGGGGACAAAAATCTCCCCTCATGATCCAAAAAAAGCCTCTATCACCACTCTGCGAACCACCCCGTTGAAAAACGAGGTCCAGGTGCGAGGATCACCTTCAAGGTCCCGCCCGCGTTAGCGTTGCATGAGCCTCGCTTTTGTGCGGGGTGGTTTGAACGATATGAAATTGATTAAAAACTTTTCATGCGTAGATCCTGGTTTCGCGAATCTGCTGCCAAATATTTCTCCTTACTGCTTAAAAAAAGGGCGTGCATCAAAAAAAGGTTCAATCTTTGTAACAAGGCCTTCTTGAAAGGTCATTAGAACCGCTACAGGGAGTTTTTCCTCACGTTCCGGAATCTCTAAATCATAGACTAGCAGGGCTTGATCTTCTGAACTAAAGCTTGTCCGTATGGTGAGCGACTTAAAAGCAGTGGTAAATATTTTTGTACCCTCCAGAACTGCTTCTTTTCCCATTAACTTCGCAATAGGTCCTAAAAACTGAACATCAGGATGCAGATACTTTTCTATGTCTGCAATTCTTTTCTCGCCCACTGCTGTGTAATATGCTGTTGCTATGGCTAAATTTCTACTCATACTTATCTCCTTTATTAAATGTTTTTGACAAATCATATTGACTATAGTAAACTATATTCATTATGTCAACCAGCAAGAAAAGAATTTATATTTCTGAAACCAGAAATGCGCAGGCTAAAGAAACCAGAGAGAGAATCCTTCTTTCTGCAAAGAAGCTTTTGCAGCTAGAAGGCTTTGAATTTATGACAGTTGAAAAATTGGCTAAGGCGGCAAAAGTTTCAGCTCCTACTATTTATTCCCTATTTAAATCAAAACGGGGTGTCATGCTTGCTTTAATGGATGAGTCCTTTCCCCTTGACCGGTACACCGCTCTTTTAGAAGAACTCAAAAGTAAAAATTTGGCCAAAGACCGTCTTGCAATAGCAGCTAAAATTACACGTGAAATGTATGATGCCGAAAGGGCACAAATAGATATTTTTCGAGGCGCTGTCGTTTTAGCTCCTGAGTTCAAAGAACTTGAAAAAGAAAGGGAGCAACGCCGCTATCAACGTCAGGAAGAATCAACTAAGATCACGATGGAAGACAAAGCTTTCCTAGAAGAACTTAGCCTGTCTAAAGTACGAGATATACTATGGGCATTTACGGGGCGCGATATGTATCGTATGTTTGTAGTTGAACGAGGTTGGTCTTCAGATGAATATGAAGTATGGTTAACACAACTGTTAATAAAAACCCTGCTTAAAAACGACTCGTAAATTTTTAGGGTGCGTATATGAAAAATTCCCTTAAAGAATCTCTAAATTTCCTCCATGTGGGGGAACTCAAAGACATATGCCTAAAACTTAACATTTCAGACAAAGGTAAAAAGGGTCCCATCATCGCTCGGATTTTGTACTTTGTTGAAATAGGTAAGGTGATTATGGAGCCTAAAATTCCAGAGATATCTAAGGCGAAGCGAGGACACGTGTATCCTCTTAGTCCCGATGGATTGATTTTAAAAGGTGCCTATAAGAATGATTTAAAGACCCGAGAATTTTTTAAAAAACTGGTTGGAAGACATTTTCATTTTACGGCCTTTGGGATAGATTGGGTGAATGACCGGTGGCTTGAGGGGAAGCCTCCTACCTATCAGGAATTTGCCGCGATGTGGCAGACCGAATATGAAAAAGATAAGCAGGCCAAACGTCCCCCAAAGGAAGAATGGGCCTATATTAATTTTACGCAAAGGTTTATTGTTAGTCATCCAGATGCACCCCGTGCCGAAATCATGGGTGCATGGGAAATGGAACGACAAAGACAAAAAGAAATGGTCAATAAGATACTGCAGGAAATTATATCCGTTTAAGATGAATGAATGAGTATGAAAATTACCTCCATAAAAGATCCAAGAGTAGAAGAGGCCAGAAGTTTGCAATCTGTTTCCGGTAGGAAGCAACATGGCAAAGCCTTGCTTTATGGATTGGAGCAACTTAAGTGGGCGCTACAGGCAGGGGGCTCTATTGAACACATATTTATTGAAGAAGGAAACAATGATTTATCGTCTCTTCCTGAAATTGAAAATAAAAAAATAGAGGTATCTTCCGGCATTTTGAAGAAAATAAGCGATACGCAATATGTAATCCCTTGTTTATCTGTCGTGCGTATGAACCCCATAAAAGACACAGAAGATGATTTTATTATTGTTTTAGACAGCTTACAGGATTTTGGTAATATTGGCTCTGTTATCAGAACCTCAAAAGGTTTTTCTATTAATAATTTTTTGTTTTCCAATATGCAAACAGATGCGTTTCAAAGAAAAATTATTGATGCCTCAAGAGGCATGGTCTTTAGAAGTCGTATCATTGAAAGTAAAAACCCTGAAGAGGCTTTGGCTTATTTAAAGAAAAATGATTACCAAATTATCGTTACGAGCCCCCATGGAAAAAATCTACAATCCCAAACGCCTTTAAGTGCGAAAAAAGTTGCGTTAATCATTGGAAATGAGACATCCGGGGCGTGCGATGAGTTTATCAAGGCAGCAGATACTATTATACAAATACCCATGAATACTCAGGTGGAATCCCTGAATGCGTCTGTATCAGCGGGCATATCTATTTATGAACTTAAATTTAAGCAGGTGTTAACTATGTTAAAAGAAAAAATACTGTCTAACTTTGGAAGAGAATTAAATATAACAGGCAAATTAATTCGTATGGCCTTTGATGCGGAAATTAAAAAATTTACCAGTGTATCTGGTATACAAGTGATTCTTCTCATGATTATGCATACTGATAAAACAATGAGCAAAACCCAAATTGCAAAAGATGTTTCTTTATTTGGAGATGAGTTAGATCATTTTTTAGCGTCCCTCCTGCAGCATAAATATGTTACCACACATGAAGATTCTTATTCTTTGACATCAGATGGAGAGCGGTTTATAGCCGAAATTTGGCCTATTGTGGATAGAACCCATGAAAAGATTATGGTCAACCTTAGCACTGAAGAAACTGTACAACTAAAACATCTTCTCTCTAAAGTGCAACAGGGTTGCAGAGAGATGATCAACAATGAAGATGTAGGGGAATAGATCAATGAGTCATATGACTTTTGAAAAAGTAACATCTAAACATCAAAAAATTATCTTTGAGTGGCTGGAAGAGCCCCATATGAAAGAGTTCTGGGATAACAGTCAGGCACACAAAGATGATATTGTGAATTTTATAGAGGGACGTGTGACCCCGTCCAATTATTTTGGAGGGATGAACTCGTATTGGATTGGCTTGCTCGATAGTGAACCCTATGCTTTTATTTTGACCCATGAGGAAAATGAATCCACAGACCCTCCAGAATTCTTCAAGCCCTATTTATCCAAAACAGGAAAAACCATTGGCATAGATTTTGGAATTGGGAATAAAAACTTTATTGGTAAGGGACTCGCGGCCACAACCCTCATTGCCTTTATGGACTATTTTTCAACCAACATTGAGCCTGAAACGGATACCTTTTTGATTGACCCATTCATGAATAATCCCCGCGCCATCCATGTGTATCAAAAAGCAGGTTTTCAGATTATGTGCGAGTTTAGCCAGGAGGGTGGATATTTCGATCAGAATAAAGGTTTACTGATGGTGAAGAAGGTGTAGGAGAAAACCATGCTAACGGAAGAAATTTTGTTTAACTCGCTAAAGAAACAACCCTATGTACAGGTGGAATTTCCTTTACCGAAAAGGCAAATGGAAGAGGCCATTGAGTCTTTTTTTAAATTTCTGGAACTGCCAGATCATCTGAAAAACCATATTGATTTTAAGCTTCGGCCCATACAACGTAGGGGAGATATTGGGTTTAAACATCGTGATCCAGAGGATGGCCCCTATAGCGATAGTAAAGATTTCTTTCATTTCCATCCCTTAATTTTTGAAAAATATGGAGAGTTTTTAAAGGAAAATCCTGTGGTTAATGATTTCCTGATGAAGGCAAATCTCATTTGGGAATCCGCCTATCAAACTATTCAAGGAATTATGAAACTGATTGATACACGTTTCCCTGGAACCTCTAACAAAGTATTTGATACGAAGGAGGTTCGTATTTTCTTGAGGTTTTTGAAATATAACTGGAGCAACTCAGGCAAGTATCTTGCAAAGCCCCATTTCGATGCAGGGTCCTTTACATTGGCGATTGGGGAAAGTTGCCCAGGCCTTAGAATTGGCAAGGGACCAGAGGATTTAAAAATCATTGAACACCAAGAAAATCATGCGCTGTTTATGCTTTCTAGCACCTTTCAAAAGGTAATTGATACGGATGAATTTTCCGCTGGATGGCATGATGTCATTCAGCTGGACGAAACCCAGATCGGAAAGCCCTTTTCCCGATGGGCAATTGTTGCTTTTATCGAGGTTCCCAATATTGAGAACCCTGCCAGATCCGAAACCCACAAATGGTACAACCCAGAGGTTGCGTGATAGAAGTCTATTGGGAAGGTAAATTCTCTAAAACTTTTTGAAATGCTACAGGTTTTATTGATAACTCTCCCCGAAATGGTCGATCGAGAGCCAACAGAAGAAATAAGGTGGATGCAATAGCGAATGATACAAAAAAAGAAGAACTTAAATGAAAAAATAACCAGTTTCCATTTATAAAAGAAGAAATTATAAGAAAAGAGCTAAGAAATATAATAATAGCAAAAAATTCATTAGGTAAAGAATTAGTCGAAAGGTGAATACGATTGTCTCTATCATCCTCTAATTTTTTTAATTCGTCTAAAATACTATTGATCATTTTTTTCTCTATATCTGATGAAGTCTGGTATTGATAAAGAGTTAGTTTCATTTTTTGAATAATCAATTCTGAGTTTTTATTAATAGGTTTTCCGTGGGACATAGCATCCCAGTCATTATTAATAATCACTCGTGCATACTGGGCTACCTCTTTTTTCATAGCATCATACAAAGGAGGGGGCAAACTTTTACTATAAATAGTAATGTTTTCTAGAGTGTTAGCTTCATGATATGTTGTAAATTCTGCATCATGAAAGTTATTAAATAATCCATAGATCACAAAACCAACTAAAACGGCATAAATTTGTGATAGCACAATATCTACTCGGGAAAAGCCATCAGTTCCATCAAGTAGTTTTTTGGCGGGGATAATTTTTCTGATGGCTAAAGTAGATAGTATGGAAAATCCAACAACGATACTATTAATCAAAAAAAATAATTTAACGCCAGATATGCTATAAATATAATCTATCATATGAAAAAATGCTCCCTTACTTTAGAATAGCGCTATTTATAAAAGGGGACAAATATTTTTTTAAACGTGTTTTGCAAGGGACGGAAAAAAACCATAAAAAAAGGGACCACATAGGTCCCTTTTTTCGTAGCTAAACCGAGGTTTAGAATTTGTAGGATGCACCCACGTAGAAACGGGTGTAATAGGTTCCCGAAATACTGCTTTGAGTGAATGGGGTAATTGCCTCCACACCAGCGTCAATATCTGTACATTCATTGATATGGTATTGGAAGCCAAGACCATAGTTGAGACCCCATTGAGTTGCCTTAATGTTGTAAGTACTGCCATCTCTGAAGATACTTCCAGAATTCGCATCTCCCCGACTAACGGAAAGTCTGTTGGAAATCATGCTGATACCTAACCTTGCTGTTAGATCAAGAGCAGAAACCAAAGCCAAGCGTCCTTCTCCGGTTAGAGACCATGCATCTGCAACCAAGCTACCCCGTGCAGTTGTAGCTGTTCCATCTGAACCAGAAACAGATCTACGTCCTAAGTATTGATAAGCAAACAAAAGACCAAAGTTCCGATGGAAATCATACCCAACGGTTGCCCCAATTCCTAGAATAGGTCTTTGATTAAACATGAAAGACGCCTTGCTTGCGTCTCCTCCATTAGCAATAGTACTACCATTAAATTTGCTCGTAGCTACAGCAACGTTGCTAGCAGCATAGACGGTATTCAAGTTTACACCCGCGCGGAAACCTTTTAGACTATCTGTGCCTTCAGCCATTGCAGTAGCAGTTGCCATTACGCCTGCAAGTAAAAGAATTTTTTTCATCGTTTATCCCCTTTAAGAATATAAAAAATTAAAACATATTTAAACAATTATAGGTACAGTAAAGCTGATTTTTCCTTTTTGCGGAAGGGGTTGCGTGTGATACATCCCCCTAATTCACAAAAACCATCAGAAAGTGTTTCATAAATACAACAGTTTCTTTTTGTGCAGCTTAAATTTAGAATTTGTAGGACATTCCCACATAAAAACGAATGTTCATCGTATTTTGAATGTTACGTTGCCTGAACTGGCTAATGCTTTCTACACCCCCTTCAATATCCATACTCTCATTGAAATGATATAGGAATCCAAAGCCATAATTAAGGCCCCAGTGATTTTCCTTGATGGTATGAATATCAGTATCAGAGAGGATGGGACGGCCATGGTATAGCCCCCCTTGATAAATTGAAAGTCTATTAGAAATTATGCTAAAACCTAGTCTTGCTGTTAAATCTAGACTAGAGCCTAAAGGCAGTCGACCTTCCCCACTTAAAGACCATGAGGTTGTTACAAGTTTACCAAATATTGTTAAAGGGTAATTATCTGTACCTGTAATAGGTCTGCGTCCCAGGTATTGATAGGAAAGCAATAGGCCAAAATTTTGGTGGAAATCATAGCCTGTTGTTGCTCCGAAACCCATAGTAGATTCTGTCTTAAAATGAAGGCTCATCTTTGAACTATCGGGCCCTGCATACGCTCCATTAAGTCTATCTATTGGGATGTAAATCAAATTAGGACCAAACACTGTATTCGCATTTATCCCAACGCGAAAACCTTTCAGAGCCCCCTGTGCACCTGCAACTGTAGAAGAAGTGATAAATATACTTATAAATAAAAGGATCTTTTTCATCTGGCCTCTTTATATATCCATATTAGAATTTATAGGATGCTCCCACATAGAAGCGGACGGTGTACATATTTTGAATATGACGTTGCTTGAAATGACTCGTAGCTTCGAACCCGCCCTCAATATCCATATTTTCGTTGAGATGATATAGAATACCAAGGCCATAATTGATACCCCAATGATTTTCCTTGATAATATGCCTATCATTATCAGAGATTATGGCACTTCCTTCCCATAACTCTCTTTGATAAACGGAAAGTTTATTAGAAATCAGGCTCAGACCCAATCTTGCTGTAAAATCAAGCTTGTCTACTACAGGTATACGTCCTTCGCCAATTAGGGACCATGAATTCGTTACAAGTTTACCGCCTAATACTGATATGTGACAATCATTACCAGTAATAATATGACGCCCTAGATATTGGTAAGAGAGCAACATACCAAAATTTCGATGGAAATCATATCCAACTGTCGCCCCGCCACCTAAGGCAGCTTGTGAACTAAGATCAATCGTTGTTTTTTCGGTGTCAGGGCCTGCATATGCTCCATTAAACTGATCTACAGGCACATAAGCTTTAGGAGGGCCAAATATTGTACTAACATTTGCGCTCATGCGAAAACCGTTTGGGTTATCCTGGGCATCTGTGGTTATTATAAGACTGGTAAGGATGATTGTAGAAAAAAGAATTTTTTTCATTGTGATGCTATTTTGAAACATGAGCTGCTATCCTTCTGTATGTTTTGATACTGAAAGAGCTGTTAGTACTCCTGTAAGTAAAAGAATTTTTTTCATTATTTTATCCTCCCTAATTTTTTAATTATATATATAGTAGAACTTATTTTTCTGTTTTTGAAAAAGGATAAAATGAAGATTATTTTATCAATTTGTTCATTACCAAAAAATGTTCCATATCCGCAACAGTCCTTTATTGCCTCTTTTTACAGAACGCCCTTGACATTAATGTAGAAAACCAGAGAAAAGTATAAAGGCTCTAATATTTTTAAATTAAGGTTCATCAACTTATGACAGTTATTACACGATTTGCCCCGTCTCCCACAGGATTTTTACATATAGGAGGAGCGAGAACAGCCCTCTTTAACTGGCTTTATGCCCGGCATCATGGGGGGCAGTTTTTGTTGAGGATTGAAGATACCGACCAGGAGCGGTCCACTCTTGCTGCAACAGAGGCTATTTTTAGGGGACTGGAGTGGTTGGGACTTGATTGGGACGAAGACGTCGTTTTTCAATCGCGTCGATTCGATCGCCATTTAGAGGCTGCCCGTGATTTGGTCGCGAAGGGTCATGCCTATTATTGCACGTGTTCAAAAGAAGAATTAGAGGCTATGCGGGAGCATGCTCGAGCGGGTGGTCAGCCGCCTCGGTATGATGGGAGATGTCGCAATCAACATCACACCAGTGGGGTTATTCGCCTGAAAATGCCCCAGGATGGTACTAGTGTGTTGGAAGATTTGGTGCAGGGGCGCGTGGAAATGCAAAACACTCAATTGGATGATTTGATTTTGGTGCGAGCAGATCATACGCCAACCTATATGTTATCTGTGGTGGTGGATGATCATGATATGAAAATTACCCATATTATTCGCGGGGATGATCATTTGACCAATGCGTTCAAGCAAATGCACCTGTACCAGTCTTTGGGTTATGATGTTCCCAAAATGGCTCATATTCCTCTAATCCATGGGCCTGATGGAGCAAAACTATCCAAACGTCACGGGGCTTTGGGGGTGGAGGCCTATCAGGATATGGGATATTTGCCGGAGGCTATGTGTAATTACCTGCTGCGGCTGGGTTGGTCCCATGGAGATGAGGAGATTATTTCTCGCGCCCAAGCTGTAGAGTGGTTTGATTTGGATCATGTGGGGAAATCCCCCTCCCGGTTTGATTTTAAGAAATTGGAAAATCTGAATGGTCATTATATTCGGGAATCGGATGATGGAGACTTAGTGGAATTGATTCGAAAACCTTTAGAACAGCTGATTGACAAAGCGTTGAATCAAGATGATTTGGATATTTTAAAACATGGCATGAAAGGCCTGAAGGAGCGTGCCAAAACATTGGTAGAGCTTACTGAAAATGCTGCCTTCTATGTGCGGGATTTGCCTTTGCCGATGCAGGATGCCGCAGCTGCCTTGCTAACATCTGATGCGCGGGCGTTAATAGGGGAAGTTGTCCAGCATTTAAAGAATGTTTCAAGTTGGACGGAGTCATCGTTGGAAGAGTCTTTACGTGATTTTGCCGCAGGAAAAGGATTAGGATTGGGAAAACTGGCACAACCTTTAAGAATTGTCTTAACAGGGGCTACTATTTCCCCCAGTGTTTTTGAAATTATGACTGTTCTTGGAAAAGAAAAAAGTTTAAATAGATTAATGGATTCTTAATAATTTCATGGTACCATAAATATATATTGCTATTATTTTAATAAGAATTCCTGACCTTAAGAGATACCTATGGCCGAAAAAACATATACACCTGCTAACAAAAATCGTATTCCCATGCGCAAGAGATTCCAACGCCTAATGGGTTGGGTGATTGTTATCGCTGGTACAATGGGCCTATTTTATGTAGGATTTTTGATGGAAAAGGATCTCGGTGCTAAAGGTAAACCTTCTAGTATCCAAAACTAAGGATTTCAAAGGAAAAAATAGTGATAAAAAAATTCAAATTCAAATGGGCTTATCCTTTTGTGAAGGGTTTAGTATTAAGTCTATTTCTGTGTGGGTATTCTCCTGTTTGCATTAATGCCTCTGATATTCTGGAAAAATCCATTTTGGGAGTGAAGCTCATAACGCTTTCAAAAGATCCCTTACCCCAAGAAGATTTTTTAGGGCACTTTACGATAATTTATGTTTTTGCAACCTGGTGTCCCACTTGTCATAAGTCCATTCCTGCCTTGAAAGAGCTGGGTATTCCGGTTTACGGATTATCCTATAAATCCAAAAATGAGCTCACAAAACATTGGGTTAAAAAACATGAGGCCAAATGGGGCAAAGTTTTGTGGGATCCCTCAGGAAAGCGTACGGAATCTCTAGGAATCAAAGCTGTTCCTCAGACCTACTTGATTGATCCTAATGGCAAAATCATCTTTCATCATCAGGGCGTTATACGGGACCGTCATGTTAGTCAAATGAAACTTCTGTTGGGAAATGATAAGAAAAAATCTGAAATGTATAATAGTAGCGCTGGTGGATAATAGTTTGTGAGATTTCTTAACTTGCTTTATCTGCAATTTATCGGCATAATGTGTAGATGATTAATGCTGATAAAGCGCAGATATTATGCCGATAAATTTTACGCCAAATTATACAATTACATCTAAAATCGCAAATTGTCTTATGCGAATTGAGGCAGTAAAGGAAAAAGCTGTACATCTTCCTTTGACACCTACAGTATTGCGTTCTTTGCGTGAAACAGCGCGACTTTATACAACTCATTATTCCACTATGATTGAGGGAAATCGTTTAGAGCCAGATCAAATTGGTGTTGTTTTAAAGCACGAAGGACATTTTCCGGGACGTGAGCGAGATGAACATGAGGTAAAAGGCTACTATGCAGCCTTGACGCAAGTTGAACAATGGGCGGCAAGATCGTCCTCTGTTACCGAAAAGATGATTCAGACCTTGCATGCTCTTGTCATGGCTGATGGTAGATCAAAAGTAAAATTAACCCCTTATCGAGATGGTCAAAATGTGATTCGTGATGGCATAACACGAGCTATCGTTTATATGCCACCCGAGGCTAAGGATGTTCCCGGTCTTATGGAGGGGATGGTAAATTGGATTAATAATAGCTCAAACACTCCGTGCCCAATCGTGGCAGGAATTGCTCATTATCAATTTGCGACGATTCATCCTTACTATGATGGAAATGGGCGTACAGCAAGGCTTCTCACCACTCTAGTCCTTCACTTAGGAGGATATGATTTAAAAGGATTATATTCCTTGGAAGAATATTACGCCCGTAATTTGGGGGCTTATTACGAGGCTATTAGCGTAGGGGATTCTCATAACTATTATATGGGACGAGCTGAAACAGATATAACAAAATGGATAGAATATTTCATAGAGGGAATGGCTATATCCTTTGAGAATGTCTTGAAGCGCATGATGGAAGCTGGGGAACAAGGATGCCCAGATCAAAGCAGCTTGATTCGTAATCTTGATCCAAGGCAACGCAAAGCCCTTGAGTTATTCCAAGAATTTGAAATTATTACAGCTAATCAAATTGCAGATCTATTTGGTTTTAGGCCTCGTACAAGTGCACAAATATGTAAAGAATGGGCTGATCAGGGATTTTTAGAAATTGTAGATTTTTCAAACAAAGGCAGAAAATATAAGCTTTCCAAGGCCTATAAAAATTTGATCATCAAATGACCCCCTTCGAAACCAGCATCATCAACATCTACGGCGACCAAGGCAAAGAGTGGTTGTTCCATCTACCAAAAATCGTTGAAGAAGTCTCTCTTAAATGGAATTTGTCGGATTTTAAGCCTGTTGAAAATTTGTCTTATAACTATGTGTTATCAGGGATGCAGGGCAATCAGCATATCATTTTGAAACTGGGGCTTGATATTGGGGGGCTAAGTCGAGAGGTATCTGCCTTAAAGGCCTTTGCAGGGCTTAGAGTTGTTAAAATCTTAGCAGAGCAGCCAGGAGCCTTATTGCTTGAGCGAGCAATGCCGGGGATTTCTTTAAAATCCTATTTTCCGGAACGAGATGATGAGGCTATCCAAATGGCTTGTCAGGTCATGCATCAATTACATCAAGCTCCGATTCCTTCAACACATACATTTCCCCATATTCGAGATTGGCTTGAGGTGATTGATAAGGATTGGGATATCCCCGACCTTTATTTGAAAAAGGCGAGACTACTTAGAAATGACCTATTGGAAACCTCAGCCCCCGCCGTTTTGCTTCATGGGGATTTGCATCATGATAATATTTTACAGCAGGGGAAAGCGTGGGTTGCCATTGATCCTAAAGGCATAATAGGGGAGGAGGCTTATGAGGTCGCAGCCTTTATTCGAAACCCCATGCCCGAGCTTCTTGATTTTCCAAATGCCATAAATATTATTACAAATCGAATTGATCAATTTGCAAAATATCTTGAGCTAGATCCTACGCGCATCACCCAGTGGTGCTTCGTCCAATCTGTTCTTGCCTGGGTTTGGGCAACAGAGGACAATGCTGATCCAGACTATTTCAAGCGTTTTACGGCTATTTTTGATGAGTCCTTAAATCTTCAGCCCGACCCCTAGCATTATTTTGAATTTGCTTGGCATTTTCTTCCAGGTGGCGTTTACATTTTGGGAGACACCTTTTTTCCCAACGGCAATTCCATAATCAAATTCAATACGGGCGGTGCCTCGGTTTCCGAGCATCATTTCAAAACCAATGCCGGGACCAGCATCAAATCCAAAGAAGTTAAGGCTCTTGGCCCAAGGGGTCCATCTATAGTTGGTTCCATTAACGCCAAGCTTGAAATAAGCCAAATACTTATCATCAAAGACAGGACCCACACGCCCAGAAAGTCCAACATTCACGCCTTGAGAGAATTTCACGTTCTTATCTTTTGCTGTGCTGTATCCAACAGTTGCCTCTCCACCCACATAGAAACGCTGCTGCACGAGAATGCCATAACCTCCGTAGAGAGAAAGCTGAAGCCCCCCTGCAGAAATCTTTCCATATCCTAAAGGATTGCCGCCGGGTGTTGAAGGTCCTCTATAATATTGACCCCCATGAATGTTTACATAGCCTAGTCCCAACCCCACATAAAGACCTGCAAGCCCGTTACCCATAGCGCTCTGGAGTGTTCTACTGATATCTTGTCCTATTTGAGAAAGATCAGGGGACGGGGATCCATTAGACCCCATACTGCCCCCAGCTCCCATCATGCCACTGTTCATACCCATATTGCCGCCGCCGCCCATGTTATTGCCGCCGCCATACATGCCACCACCTGACATTCCGCCACCTGACATTCC
>CAYOCE010000018.1:18853-23038 GCA_964402405.1 uncultured Hyphomicrobiales bacterium
CCACCTGACATTCCGCCACCTGACATTCCACCACCCATGCCTCCACCTGACATGCCACCACCTGACATTCCACTGCCCATGCCTCCACCGCCACCATACATATTATTTCCCCCACCCATGCCATTGCCTGGTGAAAAAACAGAAAGCGCGCTACTGATAATGGTGAAAAATAAAACGAATGATAGAAAGAACCTTTTATAAAAACACTGCTGCATTTTTTCCCCTTTAATATGCAATTTTAAATATTATCAGACTCTACTAAAAAAATCTTTGAATTGCAAGCGATCACAAGAGGCTTCCTATCCCTTGTTAGGAGCGTATTCAATAACACCAGTTGCAAAAAGTTTAGAACCTGCTACATTTTGAAATATTCTTTATAGGAAATCCCAAGAAAAACATGAAGTTTTTAGATCAAGTTAAAATATATTTGAAAAGTGGCGCAGGCGGTAACGGCTGCGTTAGCTTTAGGCGTGAAAAATATGTGGAATTTGGCGGGCCAAATGGGGGCGACGGGGGTAGAGGCGGCAATATCTACATCAAGGCCGTTCCCAATTTAAATACGTTGATTGATTATCGCTACCAGCAACACTTCAAGGCTGAGCGTGGCCATGGAGGGGAGGGGAGTGAACGCACGGGTCGCAAGGGTGAAGATCTGATTTTACAGGTACCCATTGGAACCCAGATTTTTGCGAATGATAAGGAAACGCTGCTTGCGGATTTGGAAAACCCAGGCGAGATGGTATTATTGCTCGAAGGAGGACAGGGGGGCGCGGGGAATACCCGCTTTAAATCCTCCACCAACCGAGCACCACGCCGGGCTACTCCCGGAGGTGAAGCCCAGGAAATGTGGGTGTGGTTGCAGCTGAAATTGATTGCGGATGTGGGATTGCTGGGGCTTCCCAATGCGGGAAAATCAACATTTTTAAGTGTGGTGACCAGTGCCAAGCCCAAAATTGCTGACTATCCCTTTACAACACTACATCCTCAATTGGGTGTCGTGCGCATTGGGGATGATGAATTCGTGATTGCCGATATCCCCGGATTGATCGAAGGGGCCAGTGATGGAGCAGGCCTGGGGACTAGGTTTTTGGGTCATATCGAAAGATGTCGTGTTTTAATTCATTTGATAGATGGAAGCGGCGAAGATGTAGGGACTCAATATCAGACTATCCGGGAAGAGCTTCATCAGTATGGTCATGATTTGCAAGACAAAGATGAAATCGTTGTGTTAAATAAATGCGACATGTTAACGGATGAAGAAATCGAGGATAAGATGACGGCCCTGTGCGAAGCCTCGGGCCAGCAGGTTTTGCCTATGTCTAGCAAAACAAAAAAAGGGGTTGACCCCATTTTGTACCAGGCCCTAAAGTTGGTTAAAGAAAGTAAACAGTTAGAATTGGAAAAGGAGTAAGAAATATGTCAGTTGGTGGTATTTCAAGGGAACAATTAAAATCATACATGGAACGTTTAGAGCGCCTCGAGGAAGAAAAAGCAGCGTTGATGGAAACAATTAAGGAAGTATTTGGCGAAGCGAAAGGCAATGGCTTTGACACCAAAATCATGAAGCAAGTTCTAAAGATTCGTAAAATGGACAAAGACGATCGGGATGAGCAAGAGGCCTTATTGGATCTGTATCTAAATGCTTTGGGAATGGCATCCGATGGAAATTCTGCTGCTGCGTAGGGTGGAAGACGATATAAGTTTGGGGCTTTAGGACCAAAGGATCATTATGGATAAAACTTTTTATATCACGACCCCCATTTATTATGTCAACGATGTGCCCCATATTGGCCACGCCTATACCACAACCGTGTGCGATATGATGGCCAGGTTCATGCGATTAGATGGCTATCAAGTCAAATTTTTGACAGGAACGGATGAGCATGGGCAAAAGGTGCAGAAGTCAGCTGAGAAGGCTGGGATGAGTCCGCAAGATTTTGTGGATCAGGTTTCCCAGAATTTCCGGGATTTGGCAAAACTCATGAACTTTTCCCAGGATGATTTTATCAGGACAACGGAACCTCGGCATATCAAGGCCGTGCAGCACCTATGGCAAACTCTAATAGATAATGGGGACATTTACTTAGGCAGTTACCAAGGATGGTATGCCCTTCGGGATGAGGCGTTTTATGCCGAAAGCGAACTGGTGAATGGCAAGGCCCCCACAGGCGCTGAGGTTGAATGGGTCGAAGAACCCAGTTATTTCTTTAACCTTTCCAAATGGCAGGAACCCCTGCTGAAGTTTTATCAGGATCATCCTGATTTCATCGCCCCCACTTCCAGACGTAATGAAGTCATTCGATTTGTGGAAGGCGGGCTAAAGGATCTATCCGTCTCCAGAACCAGTTTTTCTTGGGGCATTCCTGTTCCCAATGATGCCAAGCACATTATGTATGTGTGGTTGGATGCCTTGACTAATTATATTACCGCGATTGGATATCCTGATAATATGGCGGAATACAAGGCCTATTGGCCCCAGTCGTTGCATGTGGTGGGGAAAGATATTCTTAGGTTTCATACGGTGTATTGGCCAGCATTTCTTATGGCTGCCGGTCTGATGCCCCCCAAGCGGGTGTTTGCCCACGGATTCTGGACACATGATGGTCAGAAGATGTCTAAGTCTTTGGGAAATGGCGTAGATCCAGTTGGTCTGGTTCATAAATATGGCGTGGATCAGGTTCGATATTTCTTATTGCGGGAAGTTCCCTTTGGCGAAGATGGGGACTTTTCGGAGCGGGCGCTGATAGGCCGCATCAACAGCGAGCTTGCCAATGATTTGGGGAATTTGGTACAGCGGGTTCTCTCTATGATTTATAAAAACTGTGATGCTAAGATTCCCTCTCACGGAGAATTCCTGGAAGCCGATGAAAAGATCCTAAGAGCGACTTATACCTTATTAGACCACGTACGCCCTTTGGTCCAAGACACTCAAGAAATCCATAAAGTATGTGAGACCATCTGGGGTCTTATCCGAGAGGCCAATCGCTACGTGGATCACATGGCCCCCTGGGCGTTGCGCAAGACAGATCCTCAGCGCATGGAAACAGTTCTCTATGTCCTGGCGGAAGTTATTCGCTGCTTGGGGATTTTGATTAATCCCCTGATGCCCGTATCTTCGGATGCCCTATTGGATCAATTGGGAATTCCCGCTGATAAACGTACCTTTAAAGAGTTAAATTCATCTTCTGCTTTAGGAGTAGGGCAGGGGATTCGCGAGCCTGTAGGATTGTTCCCCCGGGTGGAAGTAGAGGCGTAAAAATGACCCACCCCATATTTGTTGATAGCCATTGCCATTTGAATTATGACGATTTCAAAGATGACTTTGCCGATGTGTTGGTGCGGGCGAAAAATGCAGGGGTGGGGACTCTTCTGACCATTAATACGAAACTCCATGAGGCGCCGGGCCTGATTAAAATTGCCGAAACATATCCCCAGATCTGGGCGTCTGTGGGTGTCCATCCCCATGAGGTTGAATCGGAGGGTGTGCCCTCTGTGGATCAATTGCGGCAGTTAATTCAGCACCCCAAGGTTGTAGCGTTGGGGGAAACGGGCCTTGATTATTTTTATGAGCATAGCCCCCGGGATCTGCAACAGCAAAGCTTTCGGAATCATATCCGTCTTGCCAAAGAAACAAGCTTGCCCTTAGTGATTCATAGCCGTATGGCGGAGGATGATATTTTACGGATTTTGGATGAAGAACAAATTCAAGATCTGCCAAGGCCTGGTGTTATCCATTGCTTTAGCGGCACGCGGGAGTTTGCAGAGGAAACGTTAAAACGAGGATTTTATATTTCTATTTCAGGAATTGTGACCTTCAAAAAGGCCGAGGATCTACGCGAAATTGTGAAGGATGTCCCTGTAAATCGCCTGCTGGTGGAAACCGATGCGCCGTACCTGGCCCCCATTCCCTTTCGCGGCAAGCGAAATGAGCCCGCCTATGTGGCCCACACCGCCCAGCAAGTGGCGGATATAAAAGACATACCTCTTGCTGATCTTGCCCAAATCACCACACAGAATTTCCTTGATTTGTTTTGGAAAACGGGTGGTTGATTAACACGTCTTAAATAAAAAGTGCGCGCTACCTCTCCCCCTGCTACGGTGGGGACTCACTCTCTTGGTGTAGTCAAGAGTCTGAAACCCCTCTATTTTCATGGATCCCGGCCTATGCCGGGATGGTCTAAAGAC
>CAYOCE010000019.1:0-21534 GCA_964402405.1 uncultured Hyphomicrobiales bacterium
GTTACAAAGGCAACCACCACTAAAATAGGTAGAATGGTTTCCATCCATATAGGATGACATAAAATAAAGATGGAAAAAACCAGGGCAGCTAATAGAATCCCATAAGGGGCTATTTTGAACAAAGACCCTTTTTCCTGGGGA
This sequence comes from uncultured Hyphomicrobiales bacterium, assembly GCA_964402405.1. Taxonomy (GTDB): domain Bacteria; phylum Pseudomonadota; class Alphaproteobacteria; order UBA7879; family UBA7879; genus CAYOCE01. Next base: position 142 of record CAYOCE010000019.1, read on the forward strand.
GGTAAAGAATACAACTCTAGAAAAGGCCTACCTTTTAAAACAAGAAAAACGGCAAAAAAAGTTACAACCCCTGCAATCAAAAAACCATAATGCCAGCCGTATGTTTCTGCTACGATACCACAAGCCACTGGAGAAAAAAGGATTCCAACATTTATACTAAAAAAATACCAATTAAAGGCTTCTTCTCGTTTAGGGTTATTTTTTTCATAAAGCTTGCCCAGCAAAGTGGGAAGATTGGGTTTGGAAAAGCCGGATCCTACAATAACCCCTCCCAAACCCATATAGAAAAAGAGAGGGATTGGCAGTGTTAAAAGCATACTCCCTAAACACATCACAACAATGCCAACTAAGACAGTTTTATAATTTCCCCACAGATGATCTGCAATCCACCCCCCCAAAAAAGGAATAGCATAAACCAAAGACATGAGAGCCCCTTGAATTTCAAAAGCCTCCCCATCTAGAAAATGAAGACCCTTAATCATGTATAGGATCAAAAAGGACTTTAGGCCATAAAAGCTCAATCTCTCAAAAAGTTCAGCCCCAACTAAATAATAAAATCCTTTAGGATGTGTATATTTTTTGCATAGCACGTTCTTACTTTTAATCCGTTAAAATTAACGACGCCAGAAAGATGGTAGGAACAGGATAAAAACGGTCAGAAGCTCGAGCCTGCCTAAGATCATTCCAATTGTCAACACCCATTTCACAGGATCCTGGAGACCTCTATAACTACCCGAAGGACCAATAATAGGCCCAAGACCTGTACCAACGTTTGTTAAGACAGAGGAGGCTCCTGAAAGACATGTCAGGAAATCCAATTCGAAAAACCCAAGGGCAACAGCAATTAAAACATAGGTTAAAAAGAATAAAATAAAGAAAGCTACAACCGAAGATAAGATATTGTCTGTAATAGACTTTCCATTGAAATTAGGAAAAAAGACACCATGGGGATGACGTAATTTTTTTAACTGAGTTTTTGCAATAGACATCAAAACTTGTAATCTAAAGATTTTAATCCCTCCGGCTGTTGACCCCGTGCATCCTCCAATAAAGGGTAGGAAAAAGAAGATAATCAAGGCAAGACCACCCCAAATGTCATAATCTGCTGAGACATATCCCGTGGTGGTGATGGCAGAGGTCACATTAAAAAAGGCCTCCACAATGGCGGTTGTAAAATCATCTTGAGAATTCATGAAGTGCCATAACCCAATAGCCATGGCGATAATAAAAACAAGACTGGTATAGGTTCTGACTTGTTGATCTTCAAAAAACCGCCAAGGATGAGAATGCCAGAGGCGGCTGAGGGGGAGAAAGGCACATCCCCCGATATACATAAAAATAGTCATGATAACTTGAATCCAAAGGCTACCAATATGTTTAATAGAATCATCCCAGGTAGAGAATCCCCCTGTTGCAATAGTGCTCATCCCGTGACAGACAGCATCTACCCATCCTAATCCCAATGCCCATAGGCAAATGGAACAAAGAACCGTAAGCATTAGGTAAATACTAAGAATTTGCAAGGCTACCTGAGGAATGCGGGGGAGAAGTTTTTCAGGATGATCCGATGATTCTCCATGAAAAATCTGCATACCCCCAATTCTAAGGAAAGGCATAACGATTAAGGCCATTAGAATCATTCCCTTCCCCCCAAGCCATTGTAAGAGGCTACACCACAATAGAAAGCCAGTAGGCGCCTGATTTATATTCTGCATCACATTAGCCCCTGTTGTAGTAATCAGGGATGTGCTTTGGAAACAAGCATCTGTTAAACTAAGGTCCATGCAGCCAAACATAAGGGGAGGTACAGCAGCGATAATACAGAGGATCCATGTTAAAACGCTTAAAATAAAGACTTCCTTCATGGTTAAATTAGGACGCTCTTGGAAGTGGTTCAGAAGAATGAATACGCCCCCGATAAAAGTCAGCCCCCCGCTGGTTAGGAAAAAAACAAAGGCCTCCCTCTGACTAGTATAAAGGTCTATAAACCCAGGCACCAGCATGGTACCTGCCATCAGCAATAACACCCAACCTACTAGATATGTGATATAGGAAATGTTTAACATATACTCCTCGTCCTTCAAACTGTAGATCGTTAAATTAACTGATTCACGCATTAACATTTGTGAACCATTGCCTTCGGCCCAGGCACCTTTGTCGGGCATGTACTACAGTACACTATCCCTCCTCGGTCCCTCATTTAAATTAATGATTCACGAGTTACACTTGTGAATCACTGATCAGCCTCCCCTAAAGTTTTAGGGTTGGCAGATTCCCACATTTTGAAACCCGAAGAGTATAAAGCGCGCTGGATATAATTCCTTTCATGCAAGAGGCTATCATATTTTTGATGCCTGTAAAAGACTTTGTAATGTGCTTTTTCAAATGAGGGGTTGCCCCTTTTTTTTCTCTTCTAAAAAGCCCCCCTTATCGTCTTTGTATATCTTTATCTTGTTTACATGCCTTCTATCTAAAAAGCTCTTTTCTTCCTTCTTTTTAGTCAGGTGATGAGGGGTTACTATTATTCTACTTTTTTCTCAAAATTACTCCTTGATTGGGAAATCTTTTTTAGGCACACTTGATTTTATACCTTATAGTTTAAGGGAGGTGCGGTTTATAGAATTTTTTGGATTAAATATGCTGGATTTTATTGTCAATTTTTTCCCGAATGCCATCAGCTTGTGGGGTCACATAGACCTTAGTATTAGGGATGCTATCACCTATCTTATGGCATCAATTTCGGTTGTGGTGATTTGCAATAGGCTAAAACTTAGTCCCGTTTTGGGATATCTTGCGGCAGGGGTATTACTGGGCCCTAATGCTTTTGGGGCAATTAGCCAAGTCAAAGGGGCTAATTTTTTAGCGGAGTTTGGGGTAGTTTTCCTCATGTTCACCATTGGATTGCAATTACCCTGGGAGCGTTTAAAAACCCTAAGAAAATATGTCTTTGGTATGGGAGCAGTGCAGGTCATTCTAACAGGATTTATTTTTGCCTTAATTGCCTACTGGATGAATCAAACGATCGAAGCCTCTATCTTAATTGGGGGAGGACTTTCTCTTTCATCCACCGCCATCATTTTGCAGATTTTAGAAGATCGAAATGAGCTTAGTTCAAGGCATGGTCGTATCACCTTTTCTATTCTTCTTTTCCAAGATTTAGCTGTTGTTGTGTTTTTGGTGTGGCTATCTATTATGGGCCAAAGTCAGCATGAAACTGTTTGGATAGCTTTTATGCAAGCCTTTGGGCGAGCCACCGCTGTTTTGATTATAATAGCCCTTTTGGGACATTACGTCTTGCGGCCTCTTTATCGGATGGTTGCTGCCACCCGTAGTTCGGATTTATTTATCGCAACGAATCTATTTGTTATTTTAATCAGCAGTGCTGCCACCAGTGCCGCTGGTCTTTCCATGGAATTAGGGGCATTTTTAGCAGGCCTCATGTTAGCAGAAACTGAATATCGCCCTCAGATCGAGGTAGACATTCGTCCTTTCCGCGCTTTGTTCCTGGGATTATTTTTTATGACGGTCGGCATGTCTTTAAAGCCCCGTTTATTGATTGGATCCATTGCTGAAATCACTTTGCTTGCCAGCACTTTAATGTTGGGAAAAGCCGTATTATTGATTTTGATTGGCAGGATATTTCGTCTTCCCTATAAAACATGCTTCCGCGTTGGGTTAACCCTGGCAGCCGGCGGTGAATTCATGTTCGTTTTATGCTATCAGGCAGTCCAATCCCAGATTATTACTAGCCATGATATGCAAATAATTTACATGTCTGTTTTTGTAACAATGGCAATGACGCCATTTTTGATGAATGTGGGAAATAGAGTAGCCAGTAGATTTACACGTGAAATCGGTATGGCCCTTAAGGCCGCAGAGCAGGAAACAAAAGACATGCGGGATCACGTAATCATTGCGGGATATGGCCGAGTGGGTCAAACAGTGCAGATGATGTTAGCCGAGCAATTAATCCCCCATGTCCTAATTGATTCTGACATGGCCCGAGTCACTCGCGGCAGCAAGGCCGGAATTCCTATCTTTTTGGGCGACGCGCGACGGGACATTGTCTATCCATTTTTGGGTGTTGAGCGGGCACGTGCCTTGATCTTGGCTTTGGGAAACTTTAATGCTGTTACACGTGTCGTAGAGGTTGTGCGGGAAACCTATCCCCATCTTAAGATTTTTGTGCGCGTTCGGGATAAGGAGCAAGCCATAAAACTATTTAAAATGGGCGCCCACCCCATTATGCCCGAAACCTTTATCCCAAGTTTTCAATTGGTCTCGGCAGTATTTAGTCTGTACGGCATGTCCTCAGAAGAAATTGAAAAAATCATTAAGAAGTTTCGCGAGGAATATTTATCTCCCAAGGCCTTTGATAAAGGGCTAGTGCCTTGGCTGGAGGAAAACAACACCCTGCTGAGCGAACAACACCCTCCTACAATACCGACTGGGGAGGACTAACTCGATGGTTGCTCTTCTAAACGGCACAAACCTAGCTACTACAATTAAAGATGAAATCCAGAAACAGGTATCAACGTTGAATCCAAAACCTGTGCTGGGGGTGATTTTAGTAGGTGATAATCCGGCGAGTCATGTGTATGTAAATGCAAAAAAGCAGGCCGCTGATTCTGTGGGCATTGAGGTTCAGCTCTTTCATTTGAAGGCAAATAGTTCTTTCGAGGAAGTGGCCCAGCTTATCAATCAATTAAATAATAATTCTGCCATAAATGGCATTTTGATGCAGCTTCCCCTGCCTGCACACTTAAATGAAGTTGACCTCATTTCGCTAATTTCCCCTAATAAGGATGTGGATGGGTTAACCCCTATAAATCAAGGGAAACTATTTCTAGGAACGCCCACCTTTATTCCCTGCACACCCCTGGGGATTATGGCATTGATTAAGTCCTGGCAGGATAATATCCAGGGGTTAAACGCTACAGTGATCGGCAGGTCCAAGCTAGTGGGAAAACCAGTCGCCATGCTGCTGCTAGAGGCAGGCTGTACGGTTACCATCACCCATAGTAAAACCCGGGATTTAGCAAAAATTACAAGAGGAGCTGATATTTTAATTGCAGCTGTGGGAAAACCTCATCTAGTTCAGGCAGATTGGGTCAAGCCCGGCGCTTGCGTTATTGATGTGGGTATTACCAAAGCCATTTCAGAAAATGGAACACAGAATATACAGGGAGATGTAGACTTTGAAAGTGTCTCTAAAATAGCAGGGGCCATTACCCCCGTTCCCGGAGGCGTCGGCCCCATGACTATTGCCTTTTTATTGCATAATGTAGTGAAAGCCTATTCCCTACAGTAGACTTCTTTTTACAGAAGATTATGCAATAATTTCAATCTCAGAAAAGAAAAAAGAAATTTCGTTTTTAGCATTTTCCAAAGAATCAGATCCATGAACCGAATTTTCATCAATGGATTCGGAAAAATCCCGACGGATAGTACCTTCGGCCGCATCCTTAGGATTTGTAGCTCCCATGATATCGCGATTCCGCTGAACTGCATTTTCTCCCTGTAATACTTGCAATACAACAGGCCCAGAGCTTATGAAAGCACACAGATCATTGAAAAAGGGGCGTTCCTTGTGAATCGCATAAAACGCCTCGGCTTGAGCACGCGTTAGTTGTGCACGCTTTTGCGCCACGATCCGCAGACCGGCTTGCTCAAAACGTTGGTTAATCGCCCCTGTCAAATTACGACGAGTAGCATCTGGCTTTAAAATGGATAAAGTTCTTTCCATAAGAGTCTCCTTAAAAATCTTTAAAAATAAATATAGATACCTTAGATATACCGAGAGAGATAATGTGGCAAGGAATTTTTTCATTTTTGACTTGATCTTAAGAAAGGGGGGGAATTGAAAGATTGCAAAAGATGTGGGGGCAGAATCTTCAGGCGATGCCCTCCAGAGATAAGATACAGAAAGTAAGTGGCAAGATTAGTCTTGGGCAATCCACTATTTCCTCAGCCAAAATCAACCCCACATTGACCATGCAGGACTGATTTCAGAGAGAATATTTAAAAATATAGATTCTTGATGACTAGATTAGTCTATACATAGATTTATATATGTCTAAGTGTATATCTTCTAAGTGTATCACCATTCCTAATGGCGGCCCAATTCATATTCCTATTGGTATCAGGATTATATTCCCCTATTGTTTTACATGTAGTTTTACCACCGTCTTCTTCACCAATGGTAAGAGGAACGTGATGTGTGCTGCCGTTTGCTAATGTATCTGTTAATTCAGTAGGCTGCACTCTCTTCCAAATACTATCATTATTGTCAATATGCTCTCTTTTATTATAGTTAAGGATAGCTGCTTCAAGAGCACTCTGCAAACCGTTATTTTCCTTACAAACTTTTTTTAATTTTCTTACTATTTTTTCAGCAAGACCCTCCGGTGGAGTAACAGCCTGAGCAAATTGAATACTTGATGCAAGAACTAAAGATATTAGCATAATAATGTTATTTAATTTCATTTTTATCTCCCATTTTTTAAATTATTTTTTATATTTAAATTATATAATAATTTTTTTATTTTATCAACAAGTAAATAGTCTTTTCAGAGGCGGGGAAAACTTAAAAAACACGCGCTGTGGTAGTATCATATGATACTACCATGTAAAAAATTTTGAGCTTTGATACATTATAATCTTAATGTCTTTTAACTTATTCTGCGACAAAAAAACCTTTCTGGCTTGATTTAATTTAGCAAGAAAGGCATATTGGACTTCATATAATTAAGTACTTATTCTAACAAACGGGGATACCTGTATGAAGTTACACACTAATAGGGCAAAAGAGCGTCCTATAAATTATCTATTGAGGCCCAATTAATAAAAATCTGGTGGGTTTATTTTCTTTGTTTGGCATGGAAAAACACACGTTGGAAAATGACACGTATTATTTTTTGAATTCTAGAGTCGAAAATTTTTTCTTTAATCTTGTATGCACCCCCCATCTTTCTGATGCTTCTCATATTGATAATATTAATCAAGAATTTAAATCCCAAAGGCTCCCTTTTTGTTGGTGGATTGATGAAGATCAGGTGCCTCTAGAGGTAATAAAATATTTTCAAAATGCTGATTATGTATTTTTCGGCAAAGTTGGAGGCATGTTTTTAGATTTAAAAAACTACAAAAGCACTTTCCCTCCTTTAGATTCTAAAATTAGAATTGCCCCTATTACCAATTCAAATGCCTTTAAAGAATGGGCCTCTGTCCTAGCTACCTCTTTTGATTTTACTGAAAACACCCAAAATCTTTATTTGAAAAATCTATCCCGCTTTTTAGGGCAGATAGATACTTTCATTCCTATTGGGGCCTATTATGAAGATATCCTAATAGCGACAGCTTCCCTTTATATAAAAGATGGGGTTGGGGGGTTTTATAGCGAAGCCACCCTGGAGCCCTATAAAACGGAGAATGTTTGTTTGGCTCTATACCATTTTCGAGCTCAGCTATTAAAAGATCGAGGTATTCAGAAAGCCGTCATACAATCCAATCCTACAGCTATTCCGTTGGCTAAAAAAATAGGATTTCAACCAGTCATCAACTACTCCATCTATTATGCAACCCCTAATGCATAATTAATCTTATTGACCCAATGGTGAAGACACTGTAATTTTCCCATGGTGAACCATCTCCATGCAAGTGGAGATCCATATAAATACCACCCCGACGAAAGTCGGGTTCCAATAGTTTGTAAAGAGTACAATTTAATTTAGAATAAGTAGTATATTATGAATGATACACACTCTCTCCAAGGGATGATCCTTGGTCTTGAAAGTTTTTGGGCGCGTCAAGGATGCGCCATTTTACAACCCTATGATATGGAAATGGGGGCAGGGACATTTCATCCTGCAACAACCCTCAGGGCCTTGGGCCCCAAGCCATGGAAGGCCGCCTACGCACAACCATCCCGCAGACCTAAGGATGGACGCTATGGGGAAAACCCCAACCGGATGCAGCATTTTTATCAGTACCAGGTCATCATAAAACCCTCCCCTGCTAACGCTCAGGACCTTTACCTAGAAAGCCTCCGGGCCATAGGGGTGGATACGGTCCTGAATGACATTAGGTTTGTGGAAGACGACTGGGAAAGCCCAACATTGGGGGCCTGGGGCCTAGGTTGGGAAGTTTGGTGCAATGGGGCAGAAGTCAGCCAGTTCACCTATTTTCAGCAAATTGGGGGCATAGAATGTGACCCCGTGTCTTTGGAGTTGACCTATGGGGTTGAACGATTGGCCATGGTCCTGCAGAAATGTGAAAATGTTTATGATCTAAATTGGAACGGGGTAAATGGTCCCGGACGCATTACCTATGGAGATGTGTTTTTAGAATCGGAAAAACAATTTTCGGCCTATAATTTTCAAGAATCCTCGCCTCAACTTTTATTAACGCATTTCAAGGATGCCGAAGCTGAGTGTGCTCAATTGATTGAAAAAAACCTGCCTCTACCTGCTTATGATCAATGCATCAAGGCCAGCCATCTGTTTAATTTATTGGATGCCCGGGGCGTCATTAGTGTGACGGAGCGTGCCTCTTATATCGCCCGTGTGCGAGAGCTTGCCCGTAAGTGTTTTGTCTTATGGAATGATATGGAGACAAAAAAGAATGTCTGAATTTTTATTAGAATTTTTTACGGAGGAAATCCCTTCCCGCATGCAAAATGGAGCATGTGAGTATTTAAAAACTTTTGCAACAGATACGCTCAAATCTAAAAATATAAGCTTTGCTGATTTGAAAGGATATGTGACCCCCAGGCGTCTCGTGTTACATATCACAGGACTTCCTTTGAAAGGCCCTGACTATACCGAGGAAAGAAAGGGGCCTAGTGTAGATGCCCCAGCAGCAGCCATTCAGGGATTCCTAAAATCCACAGGTGTTACCTTGGAACAGTGTACCCAGCAAGATATGGGCAAGAAAGGAAACTTTTTATGCGCAACCCTCCATCACAAAGGGGAAAACACCCAGGACATATTAGCGGAACTCATTGATGGATTGATTAAAACATTCCCTTGGCCTAAATCCATGCGATGGGGGAATGCGTCATTCATGTGGGTTAGGCCCATTAGATCCATTCTAGCCATTTTTAATGGAGAAGTTGTGCCGTACCAATTGCCTGGTCACGATGTCACCTCTAGCAACCAAACCCAAGGACATCGGTTCATGTCCCCCCATCATTTCAAAGTGCAAGGATTTGCTGACTATGAATCTCAACTGCGAAAAAATTATGTGATTTTGGATCCACAGGAACGCCTAAAATTAATTCAAGAACGTAGCCAGAAATTAGCAGATGCCAAAGGGTTGAAAGTCAAATTTGATCCCAAATTATTGGATGAAGTGTGCGGCCTTGTGGAATGGCCTCAACCCCTGATGGGGAAGATTGATGATCAATTCATGGACATTCCTCCTGAAGTTTTGATCACGAGTATGAAGGTGCACCAACGCTATTTATCTTTAGAGGACCAAAATGGGAAAATCGCCCCCTATTTTATTCTGATTTCCAACATGGAAACGGCAGATGATGGGGCCCAAATTGTCCAGGGAAATGAACGCGTCCTCAGGGCACGACTATCAGATGCAGCGTTCTTCTGGAACACAGATCGGAAGAAATCTTTGATAGATTGGCATTTCCCGCTGGAAGGTCAGATTTTTCATGAAAAGCTGGGAACCATGGCGGAAAAGGTTTTCCGGGTGGGGGATTTGGTTGATCTATTAGTACCTGATGAAAAGCAAAGAACCTTAGCCTATGCCGCTGCCCGTATCTCTAAGGCTGATTTGATGACAGGAATGGTGGGGGAATTCCCAGAGTTGCAAGGCATCATGGGGGGATATTATGCTCTGCATGAAGGCTTTGAACCCGAGGTTGCAGCGGCCATCCGCGATCAATATAAACCCGCTGGCCCTAATGATTCTGTGCCCCAGGGAGAAATCTCCCAAGCGCTCGCGCTAGCAGACAAGATCGATAGCCTTGTGGGATTTTTTGCCGTGGGCATTGAACCCTCCAGTTCCAAGGACCCATATGCCCTCAGGCGTCATGCCTTGGGGATTATTCGAATCATTTTGGAAAACAAAATATCCATGGATTTGCGGCCTGTTTTACAAGCCGCCTATAAACTCCTAAAGGTGAAAAAGAACCCTGTGGACCAAGTCATGAAATCCTTGGATACCTTCTTGAGTGATAGGTTGCGCGTCTATCTAAAGGCAGCAGGATACCCCCATAATCATGTATCTGCTGTTTTAGGAGACAGCTTGGAATCTGGAAATCTGCTACATATTTTATTGAAGCTGCAGGCCTTTTCAGACCTACTAAATACAGCTGATGGGGATAGCTTGATCCTAACGTACAAACGGGCAGCTGGGATTGTGAAGGATGCGGAATCCAAAACAAAATCAGTCATTGGAACAGAGGTGAATAGTGACTTGCTTGTGGAAAATGCTGAAAAGAAACTGTACCAAGAATTGGTTTCGGTCAATCAAGATCTGAAAAAACTTTTGGACAATGCGCATCCCGATTTTAAAGCGGCGATGACCTTGATTTCAAAACTAAGACCCACGATTGATACTTTTTTCGAGGAAGTAACGGTTCAAAGTCAAGATGCTGCCCTTACCCAAAACAGGCTGAAATTGCTGTCCTTCCTGCGTCAAATTTTTCATAAAATTGCTAATTTCGGGGAGTTGGTTTGATAGCAGACTAGTGAAGAGAACTTTCCTACAGAAAACTATAGGGATCTATATCGATTTGGATTTTGATATCTTTGGGTAAAGACACCCCTTCTACCCAATTCCTGAGGATGGTTTGGATATGGATATTTTTAGGGAAATGCACCAAATATCTAAATCGATACCATCCCCCCAACTTATAAAGAGGCGCAGGTGCAGGCCCTAGAACAGTAACGTCTGAAAACCGGGGGGTTTTACTGGAGAGAATTTTTAGCAGATCCCTCCCCTTTTCCTCGGATTTGCACGATATAATCAGCGCCGCCAAACGACCAAAGGGAGGCATCATCATGGGACGACGGTTGCTCAACTCAAGATCTATAAACGCCGCCCGATCCTGGGACACGATTGTTTGCAGCAACGGATTCTCAGGCGTATAGGATTGCAGTAACACATACCCCTTGTCCTCCACGCGCCCTGCACGACCTGCAACCTGATGAAGCAACTGATAGGTGCGTTCTGCCGCGCGCAAGTCTCCTCCATTCATCCCTAGATCTGCATCCACCACGCCCACTAAGGTGAGTTTTGGGAAATGATGCCCCTTGGCAATTGCCTGAGTTCCAATGATAATTTGAGTCTTCCCAGATTCAATATCAGAAAAAGCTTGATCCCGGGATTTTGCGGAATCAAGGGTGTCACTGGTCATGATCAAAATATTTGCCTCTGGAAAAATTTCTGTAACCTCTTCCGCAAGGCGCTCGACCCCTGGACCATAGGGGATTAAGGTATCCAACTCTTGGCACTGAGGACACGTTTTGGGGTATTTCAGCGTATGCCCACAATGATGACACAGCAGATGATTTTGATATTTATGATACACCAACCACGAGCTACAATCATGGCAGATCATATGATGTCCACACCCATTACACACAATCAAAGGAGCATAGCCACGTCTATTCAAATAGAGCAAAACCTGCTGACCTTTATCTTGGATGGTGGTGCGAATAGCATCTTCCAAAGGTTTTGAAATCCATTTGCCTTTGGACATTTTTAAAGGTCGCATGTCAATAATACTAATATCTGGCAGGGATGCCTTACCATATCGTTGGGGGAGCTCCAGGTGCTGATAGCGTCCTTCCATCACATTATGCCATGTCTCTAGGGAGGGAGTTGCAGTCGAAAGAATCACAGGGACATTTTCCAGATGCGCTCTTAAGATTGCCATATCTCGGGCATTATAAAACACGCCGGATTCTTGCTTATAAGATCCATCGTGCTCTTCGTCCACAATGATCAATCCCAGTTTTGAAAAGGGGAGAAACAGGGCAGACCTGGCCCCCACCACCACCTGTGCATCACCCTTCAATACATCCTGCCAATCCTTGGGACGATTTGATACTAATGTATCCGAATGCCAAACCACGGGATCAAATCCAAAACGTTCGTGAAACCGCATCAGCCATTGACGACTCAGGGCAATCTCCGGAAGCAATACCAAGGTTTGTTTTCCCTGATGAATGGCCTCTGCAATGGCCTCAAAATAGACCTCTGTTTTTCCAGACCCTGTCACCCCATCTAACACAAAAGGCGCATACTTGGCCTGATCAACAGCGTTGCGCAATAGTGTAGCCGCCTTATCTTGATCATCTGACAGAGAGACCAATTTTTCCGCAATAATCAACGCTTTCTTTTCTTTGGATTTTTTGATTTTTAAGTATTTTGGATTGAAGCATAATTTCAGCACCAACCCTTTGGGGGCAAGGGTATAGCTGGCGACTTTCTGGATAAACTGAATCATTTTGGGGGGAAGAAAAAATCCCTCAATCTTGTGATCAATAGATTTCAATTTCTTGTGGGGGCTACTGTCTTTGATTCCCCACACAACACCCGTCAGAATACGTCCCTGAAAGGAGACTTCTACAAAGTCTCCCAGGACTATGTCTGATGACTCAGTCATATAATCAAACGTCTGATCAAAAGGCAGTGGTAATAATATTTCCAGAATCAACGACAGGCATCCTACAAAAAAGTTTAAGAAAAATCATCATACCCCTATGATTTTTACAGCGCAATCCTCTTGGCTGGGATACCAGAACTACATCTAAAAAAGATCTTTTAAAGTAACGGTGTGATGCACCAGCTCGTCTGACCAAGCATTTTGTTTAAGACCAGATGCCGTTATCATGGCAAAGAAAATTTGTTTAGGCTCTTTTAAAGATTTCTCTAGCACATCTCCTTTATTAATCAAAACTTTTGCATAGGATTTATCAATAACAAAGGGCTGAGACGTATATTTTATTTCACATAAAGAAATAGCCCCATCATCCCGATCCAGAAGTAAATCTATCTCGGTCCCCTCTTCTTTATCCCCCCTATAGGCCCAATGACCTACAAAACAGCCAATGCCCTCAAGTCCAAGCGCTTTAATAATCTTATCTACGTGCTTATAGCAAACAGTTTCAAAAGAATACCCAGCCCATGAGAAAAATAAAGCCGTCTTGGAAATTCGCGTCCAATAATCAGCCCCTTTGGGCAATTCTTTTCCCTCCACCAAATCCCCAATCCATCTCAAATAAAATAAGGTATACTCATCAATCACCCGATAATAGTGATCTCTTTTCTTACGTTCATACGGCAAAAATCGTTGAATGAATCCTGCAGCTTCTAACTCAGTTAGTCGCTCTTTAAAACGACCCCCTGTTTTCTTTCCTACTTTTTTGACCAATTCCGAAAAGGAAATACCATAATGTCTCTGAGCAATTTCTTTAACAATATGAAGATTCAGTTCTGCAGCATCAAATAAGGATTGGAATAATCGATTAAACTCAGTATAAAGAAGGCCTTCCTTTTTAAAACATATATCATTAATATTTTGAGCAATAGATTTGGTAGAATCAAGTTGATTTAGATAATAAGGAACTCCACCCATAACCATATAAAGATCTAAAACTTGTTTTTCTGTTAGCTTAATTTTCTTTTGATCAAGAAATTCTTTCGTCTCTGAAAGTACAAAGGGTTCCAGGCGAAGCACGCGTGTGACTCGATTATGAAGACCTCCCTTAGCATTAATCAGATGAGAAAGCATCCAAGAAGCAGCAGATCCACAAACAATGAGCTTAACATTAGGATATTTATTCCACTGAGTATTCCAAAAATAATCTAGATTTTGAACCAGATTAGATTTAGGACTTGCAAGCCACGGAAGCTCATCAAAAAAAAGAATGATTTTTTTATGAGGATGTTTTTTAATTTCTTGAGTTAAGAGGTCAAAAGCTTCCCTCCAATTTTTAGGAACTCTTAAAGGAATTCCTGGATAAAAAACGTCTCCAAAACTTTGGATAAAATTCAGAAGTTGATCTCCCATTCTCCCATCTTTTGTCCCTGTACATTCGAAATAAAGACCTCTATGTGCAAGGTACTGTTGTATCATATATGTTTTTCCAACACGCCTACGACCATAGACTGTCACAAACTCTGCTTGCTCAGAGGAAAGCATTTTCTCAAGAATAATTTTTTCTTTTTCTCGCCCAATCAGATTCATTTAGAACTCCAAGTTATTGCCGCTTATAAACATACTATAAACGGCAATAACTTTTTTGTAAATAACTTATTGCCGCTTATAAAGATACTATAAGCGGCAATAAGGGGGATGGGTATGCCAGATAAAAATACTCTTGACTCTTAAAGTAGCCCCCCTAGAATGATCGTACCTTTTATAATTTATCCTATGGGGCTTTCCTTGACCACATTTAACCTAACATCTTCCTTCACCCCCCAGGGGGATCAACCCCAGGCAATCAAAGAATTGCTGGAGGGGATTCGCGTACCTCTTAAAGACCAAGTATTGTTAGGGGTAACAGGATCTGGAAAAACTTTTACCGTGGCTCATGTCATTCAGGAATTGGGGCGGCCTACCCTAATCCTGGCCCCTAATAAAACCCTGGCGGCACAGCTTTATTCCGAAATGAAAAGCTTCTTTCCAGAGAACGCTGTTGAGTATTTCGTATCCTACTACGACTATTATCAACCGGAGGCCTATATTCCCCGCCGAGACCTTTACATCGAGAAGGAAGCAACCGTTAACGAGGAACTAGACCGCATGCGTCACGCCGCCACCCGAGCCCTCCTCGAGCGGAAGGATGTGATTATTGTAGCCAGTGTTTCCTGCATCTACGGCATTGGGGGGGTTGAAACCTACGCCGAAATGACGATTCCCCTAAAGCCTGGCATGACCCTTAATCGGGATACGCTGTTAAAAGAATTTGTGAAGCTACAATATAAACGCAACGATTTGGCCATGACGCGAGGAACCTTCCGCGCGCGGGGTGATGTGGTCGAGATTTTCCCCGCGCATTTGGAAGACCGAGCCTGGCGGGTTTATTTTTTTGGGGATGAGATCGAGGAAATTTGGGAAATTGATCCCTTGTTTGGCAAGAAAATTGTGGCCCTGCCCCAGGTCACTGTGTTTCCCAATAGCCACTATGTCACGCCGCAACCCACGATTCAACAGGCGCTGAAGTTCATTAAGGAAGACCTGCAAAAACGGATTCTAGAATTTGAGGCAGAGGGGAAATTAATTGAGGCCCAGCGTATTCGCGAGCGCGTCACCTTCGATATCGAGATGCTAGAAACAACAGGATTTTGTTCAGGGATTGAGAACTATTCCAGGTATCTCACAGGCCGCAAGCCCGGGGAAGCCCCCCCTACCCTGTTTGAATATCTTCCCAAGGATAGCTTGTTAATTGTGGATGAAAGCCATATCAGCATTCCGCAGCTCCATGGCATGTATTTGGGGGATGCGGCCCGCAAGAAAAACCTTTCTGAGTTTGGATTCCGCCTGCCCGCCTGTCAAGACAATCGTCCCTTGAAGTTCGAGGAATGGGATCATATGCGACCGCAAACGATCTTTGTTTCAGCCACCCCCAGTCATTGGGAACTGGAGCAAACAAGCGGTGTGTTTGTCGAGCAAGTCATCCGCCCCACGGGATTACTCGATCCCATTTGTTATATCCGCCCCACAGAAAATCAAGTGGATGATTTGATTGCCGAGTGCAAGATTTGTGTCGCCACAAATAGTCGGGCTCTGGTCACAACATTGACGAAGAAAATGGCCGAGGCGTTGACCGAATACTTAACCGAGGCAGGCCTGAAGGTTCGGTATATGCATAGCGAAGTTCACACGCTGGAACGCATTGAGATTATACGAGATCTCCGCCTAGGGATCTTTGATGTCCTGGTGGGCATTAACCTACTGCGGGAGGGATTGGATATTCCCGAATGTACCCTGGTCGCCATTCTGGATGCGGACAAGGAAGGGTATCTCCGGTCCAAAACCTCCCTAATTCAAACCATGGGACGCGCCGCCCGTAACCTAGATGGCAAGGCCATTTTGTATGCGGACCGCATGACAAAATCCATGGAGGCCGCCATTGGAGAAACGGAGCGACGACGCCTCAAACAAGAAGCGTATAATCAAGAACACAACATTACACCCGCCTCTATCCAGAAAAACATTCATGACATTTTGCAGAGTGTTTATGAAAAGGACCATGTGACGATTGAGATTGAAACAAAAACTGTTTTAAAGGGCGAAAAACTACAAAAGCATATAAAAGCATTGGAAAAACAAATGCTCGAAGAAGCCTCTAATTTGAATTTTGAACAAGCTGCTAAACTCCGAGACGAAATCCGACAATTGGAAGAAGCAGAAGTTTTAAATATAGGTTAGCGTGAGTTTTGGATAGGAAGGCAGAGTTATCAATCCATTCGCTGCTCAGGATGACAGCATTTTTACCTATCTGTAAGGCTTCCTATCCAAACCCAAGGTTAATCTAAATCTGACAATATTTAATCAGAAAACTCATTTTGACACATTGGGAATATATATTTTCTTAAGATAAAAGAAATTGACAAAATATTTTATATGTTTTAAACAAACGTAATAAATCTATGGAGAATAAAATTAAATGAAACTACAAAAGATAATTTGTTTAATGGCAATAACTGTATTCTGTCAATTTACGATGATGTATACATCAGAGGCCTCAGATCAACAAATGGGAGATGGACAGCCGGGGTGTCCACATACACAAAAATTGCTGGATGAAATGCAGCGGACGTTAGAACTGGCATTACAGCAGAAAGCGAGCTGTGACGCCAAATTGCAAGAGACATTAGAGAGAGCTACTTCGCAGATGAAAGTCCTAAATGCCATGGCTGCTTCATGCGAAACAAATGTAGGCAACAGTAGTAGCGCTACTGCTACTACTGATAGAACTACAAGCAGGCCTTCCAACAAAAAGTAAGCCCATGAGGGTTGGTTAAATTAACGTGAGTTGGACGAGGATGAGGACTTGCTGAAGCGTTGGTACCTATTGATACCACCTGGGCAACTTATATATTCTAGATCGACTATTATAATCCAAATAAAGATCAAAAAAATCCATCCAATCAGTGGGGGTTTTTAGGGGGGTGTGTTGCATTGTATGTCTCCTTTTTAAAATTCACAGTATGAACGATCTCTTCTTACCTGCAATCCTATGACCTAAAATAGGCCCTATAATTACCTTTTTATATGCGATCTCTCCAATCGATATAGAGTACTCAACAAAGGAGAAAAATCATGTACGATCTAACAATTCAAGAAATAGGATTACCCCCTATCACTCTTAAAAAAGCACATCAAAAGTTATCGCTGATCTCAAGTGATCAACTATTAAGAACCGTGAATGGGGATTTGGTAACACTGGGAAATTCTTGCAAAAAGTATCGCCTGGAGGCTTGGGGAGAAACCTTGGATACCCCTGAATTAAGACGTCTTACAAAAGGTCAAGACGTAGAAGTTCATTTACCTCAGCGCGTGTTTCAATCCATTATGGAATCGCGGGTAACATTAGAACATCGGGCTGTTCCAAGTAGTATTTTGGTGATGGGCCTCAAGAAAGAACCCATACCTTTTGAAGTTATAGATGACCGGACTATAGGGGTCGAAGATACATTGACGAATGGTGATTTTACAGTCAGCTATCTTCCCATTTTTCAAATGAAGGTATTGGATTTGTCTTATGAAACATCGTCTGAGGGGTTTGAATTCAAATGGCGACTGGTTTTAGAAGAGATTTAGGATTTTTTCTTTTTCCACTTGGTTTCGAAGTACGACAAATACAAGGTACTTCCCACGATGATGGCAGCGCCTATGAGGGTTTTATAAGTCAGTCCCTCGTTGTAGAGGAAATATCCAAACGCAGAAGCAAAGATGAATTCCACATATCGGAATGGGGCAAGGGAGGAGGCATCTGTTGCCTTGAAGGCACAGAACAAACAGACCTGAATCAAGTTCGCCCCCATCCCTAATAAAATTAACCAGAACAGTTCAACAAAGTTAGGGGTTGTCCAAACACTCAGGGCGGGGAAAAAGGCAACGATACTGGTCCCCAAGGCAAAGTAAAATAACAAGGTTGTGGTGCTTTCACTTGTCACCATTTTTTTGGCTAGCAAGTCAAGGCAAGCAAACAAGAAAGCGGATCCCATGGGAATAAACACCAACCAATTAAAATCTTGGCTGCCGGGATTAATCATCACAACGATGCCAATGAATCCAAAAAGGGCCGCCATCCAACGATCTCTGGAAACTTTTTCCCTTAGAAAAAATAGGGCTAAGGGCATAACAAATAAAGGCTGGGTGAAAGAAAACGTCGTGACCTCGGCAAGGGGGAGTAATAACACACTATATATGTAAAGGGCAATGGCAGTAGCCCCAATCGCTGCTCGCCAAAAATGCATCCCTGGACGCTGGGTCATAAAAGAAGCTTTTCCCTGATATAACATAAAGGGCAAAACGGTTAACATGCTGAAGAAAAATCGAAAGAATCCAATTTCAAGGCCATCTAGCCGAGACCCCACTTGACGGGTAATCACATCATTCATGATGCTAATAAAGGCTGTTAGAATTGCCCAAACAGCACCTCTGGAAAATCCTGGTGCCATTAACCACTTAGCCCCAGAACGTATAACTCCTGACATATCAATCATCCTTATAAAAGTACATTAGGTTCCACTTGTACTCAATTTACAGAAACCTGTCGAGGATATTTTTTGATAAGACAAAAGGCGGGGACCCACAGCACCCTCTGGGTAATATCTCAACGTGCTACCGCACTATGGACCCCCACCTACGTGGGGGTGGTTCGCGAGAGGGCGAGAGTGGGTGAAAATACGACCCATCCCCCCCTTAACAAACCATCTTCCTTAACAAACCATCCCCGCGGAGGCGGGGATCCATACAGCGGTAGCTTTTTCAATGGTTTCAAGATAGGTGTTGCCCTGTAACGTTACATCTTTAAAATCTAGAATCTCAAGTTTTTCATGCGTAGGCCCTGTTGATATAACAGACTAAACTAGATTGTTAAAGTCAAATTCTAAAGGTTCAGCGTCTCTACCTGCGCTAACAGATACGACCCCATACTTTCTAGAATCTTTGGTTAAAGTAATATAAAACTCAGGGCTAGCGGTAGGAAGGTCTACTTTAAAAAGCTTTCCATAGGCAAATAAACAAACCTCAGGATAATCATCCCCCTCTACAAAAGCTATTTGATTTTCAGCAACCTCATAGGTTCTAAACCCATCACAAACAATATGATATTTTTGATCAGGTCGATGATAAAGAATTCCTCCAAATTCATAATCATCTTTTCGACTATGAACGGTGGCCCATCCTTTGGTTCCAGCTTCTAACTCCATGGGAACTAGTGCCTCAACTTCTCCCCAATGTGCTGGTATAACTACTGCTTTTGATTGCAAAAGCTCCGTTAATAATTCCTCATTTTCCATAGCGGACACCCCACAACTAAATCCCCCAACCAATAGCAAAACCAAGTACTTCTTTAAATTCATTAGATTAGCTTTCAAAAAATTAAATAATTAACTGATTTCTATACACTATTTTCAACTAAAGCAATCTCTCTTTTTCTAATCCCACTAAACTAGTTGCAAAATCGGCGGCGGAAAAGGGTTTTAGATCATCTACTTGTTCCCCTACCCCCACCCCATGAATAGGCAGTTTGAACTTTTGGCTAAGCCCTACCACAACGCCTCCCTTAGCGGATCCATCCAACTTAGTGACAATCAACCCCGTCAAATCAATGGCCTTGGAAAATAGCTGCACTTGACTAAAGGCATTCTGCCCAACGGTGGCATCCAGTACCAGAATTTTGGCGTGAGGGGCAGTTGGATCTAACTTTTCCAAAACTCGTTTTATCTTTTCCAGTTCCCCCATCAGATTGCTATTATTATGGAGTCTTCCAGCCGTATCAATAATCAATACGTCGTCCCCATTTTCCCGGGCCAATTTCAGGGCATCAAAGGCAAGACCTGCCGAATCAGCGCCTGTAGCCCTTGCAATCACAGGGATACGCAACCGTTCTCCCCAGACCTTTAGTTGCTCAACCGCCGCAGCCCGGAAGGTATCACAGGCCGCAATGGATACCTGCAACCCCTGATCCTGAAAGATCTTGGCGAATTTAGCAGTGGTGGTTGTTTTGCCGCTGCCATTCACCCCCACCATCATAATGATATAGGGTTTAACCTTAGGATCAACCACCAAAGGAATCGCAAAGGGGGTTAATTCATTTTGAATCTCATCTTTTAAAAATGCCAAGATTTCTCCTTGAGATATTTCTTGATCAAACCGGGTTTTGCGGAGTTTTTCAACGGTTTGATGGGCCATCTCCAGCCCCATATCTGTTGTGATCAACAGATCCTCCAGCTGCATCAAGGTATCTTGATCCAGCTTCTTATGGGTAAAGATTTGGGCCACCCCTGCCCCAATTTTTTGGGATGTTTTCTTCAGGCCTGCCGTTAATTTTGATAGCCAACTTTGTTTTTCCGTCACGAAATAATCTCTCCTATTAACTTATGATTTTTGATCCCCTGAAAATGCATCATCAGCATGTCACCAGGAGCTGCCTTATGCCCCTCCATATCAATGGGGCTAAAGTATTCAGTCCGGGCCACATTACCATGTTCCACCAATACCTGCATGGTTTTTCCAATTAAACTTTCCAAATGATTTTCTAAAACAGCCTCGCCTTTTTCCCGAAGAATCCGGGCCCGTTCTTTAATAATATCCTTTGGAACCTGGGGCATCTTGGCAGCTGGCGTCCCAGGACGGGGAGAATAGGGAAACACATGGAAATAGGTAATTTCCTTCATCACGTCCAGCGTATTTAAGAACATATCTTCGGTTTCCGTTGGAAAGCCTGCAATCACATCTGCTCCAAAAACCACATCGGATCGCAAGCTGCGCGCACGGGCACAAAAGTCTAGAACATCCTGCCGCAAATGCCGGCGCTTCATGCGTTTTAGAATTAAGTCATCCCCTGCCTGTAGGCTGATGTGCAGATGAGGCATCAAGCGAGGTTCTGATTCCAGCAATCTAAAAACGTCCTCATCAACCTCCACAGGGTCAAGGGATGACAAACGAAGCCTGGGGAAATCAGGCACCTGGGCCAACAGTCGTCGCATCATTTGTCCCAACGTGGGAGTCCCCGGCAGATCTTGGCCATAGGCGGTGATATCAACCCCCGTCAGCACAATTTCCTTGTATCCATTTTGAACAAAGGCCCGCACCTGATCCACAATCACGCCAATGGGAACACTGCGGCTGTTCCCCCGACCAAAGGGAATGGTGCAAAAGGTACACCGATGATCACATCCATTTTG
>CAYOCE010000020.1:0-20401 GCA_964402405.1 uncultured Hyphomicrobiales bacterium
TTTGTGCTGGATCCTTCGACGACGCTCGCTAAAGCTCGCTGCTCAGGATGACAATCGTATAGTTATCCAAAACTTGTACACTGCGTAAAGAAGAAAAACTACCCGCTTTGCTTAATTCCCCTTGACGTTTTTAGTAGAAATGCGTATGTACATGAGGTCAGACAAAATTTATTGGAGAAAAGACAATGGCAAAAGGTAAAACCGTTTTGTTTAAACTAGAGAGCACAGCAGGAACAGGATATTTCTATGTCCGCTCAAAGAATCCTAGGCAAATGACTGAGAAATTAGAACTAAAAAAGTACGACCCTAAGGCTCGTAAGCATGTTCTATTTAAGGAAACAAAGTTAAAATAATATAAGATTTGTATTTTTTATTTGCTAGACTAGGTGTATACTTAAAATAAAGATTCTTTTAGCAAATAAAAATGCAGACAAGGAACACTCTTGACAACATTTAAAGACCTCGGCCTCAGCGACGAATTGTTGCAGGTCCTAGAGACTTCAGGATACAAAAACCCTACTCCTATTCAGGCGCAAGTGATTCCCTATGTCTTAACAGGCAAAGATGTTTTGGGTACGGCCCAAACAGGTACGGGAAAAACAGCAGCCTTTATTCTTCCCATGATTGATATTCTCGCCAGTGGCCGGGCCAAGGCCCGTATGCCGCGGTCTATTGTCCTAGAACCCACCCGTGAGCTCGCCTTTCAAGTGCGGGACAATTTTCAGAATTACGGAAAAAATCACAAGTTAAAAGTTGGTTTACTCATTGGGGGTGAATCCTTTGCCGAACAAGAAAAGGTTCTAAACCGGGGCGTGGATGTGTTGATTGCAACCCCTGGACGATTTTTAGATCTGTACCAAAATGGTAAAATCCTCTTATCTGATATTAAATTGCTGGTGATTGACGAAGCTGACCGCATGCTGGATATGGGATTCATTCCCGATGTGACGAAAATTACAGGGATTTTGCCAAAAAGCCGTCAAACCCTGTTGTTATCTGCCACCATGTCCTCGGAGATTAAAAAACTGAGTGCGACCTTTATGTCAAACCCCCAGGAAGTCTCCGTTGCGCCCCCGGCCCAGGTTGCCGAAAATATTGAAACCTATTTGGTTTATGTGGGAGGCACAAAGAAGACTTTGGATCCCAATAAGCGGAACACATTACGAGACATATTGAAGGCGAAGAAAATCAAGAACGCTATTATTTTCTGCAATCGCAAAATGGATGTGTCCACCTTGCACAAGTCCCTTAGTCGACATGGTTTTTCTTCGGCCGAGCTTCATGGGGATATGACCCAGGCCCAACGATTGGAGTCCTTGGATCGCTTTAAAAAGGATCAGGTTGATCTATTAATCGCAACGGACATTGCCGCCCGAGGCCTAGATATTGATGATATGCCTTGTGTCTTTAACTTTGATATTCCCATTAATGCAGAAGATTATGTCCATCGCATTGGCAGAACGGGACGCGCGGGAAAGTCAGGGATTGCCTATACTTTTGTCACAGCTTATGACCAGAAAAAAATACAAGGAATTTTTAAACTCACCAACAAGGAAATGCCGTATCTTAAGGGATACGAGGTTAAGAATGAGGCAGAGGAATCAGAAACAGAGGCAAAATCAAGGGCCCCTGTGAAAAAGGTTCCCGTTCATAAGCATCCCAAGAAGCCAGGTGCTGAGAAAAAGGCTGTTGCTAAAGAAGCGGTTTCTCCAAAAACAGAGACACCGAAGGCTCCTAAAAAGCCTGAACCCAAAAAACCAGTTCACAATCATCCGAAAAAAACCCCCCATGACTCAACTCCTCAGGTTGGCTTTGGGAAAGATGTTCCTAGCTTCATGCGCTCGTTTACGATTCCTTCGTAAATTACGCTTCTTTTCTTTCCAGCATTCCCCTCGGAGGAGGGGGCCAATTCTTATGCTCTTTAGCGCTTGTGCACTTTTTCCAGGCCATCCCGACGATTCGCCACGGCATAGCCGCTAGGCGTAGCCGGGAAGTCGGGGGCCATAGCACCCTCTGGATGATGCCTTAAAAGTGCTACCGCACTATGGGCCCTCCCTACGCTGAAGCTTCGGGGGATGAGCCTCTCTTGCCCACCATAGTTTTAGCGAAGGTGGGTGGGTCCCTGCCTCCGCGGGGATGGTTTGTTAAGGGAGATAGGTGAATAAGGAGAGGTATATATATCAAAAAAAACCCTGAAGGAGAAATCCTTCAGGGTTGTAAGTCTTACTTAAAGTTTAGTGATTCGTTTTTTATTTAACGAATGGTGTCATTTGAACCTGCTTCAACATAATGAGGTCTTCCGTCAGCCTTTGTACCATTCACCCTATACAGCTTCATTCCTTCCGTATAAGTGGCAGCGGTTACAGGGATATAGTTCCCCTCTGAATCTTTTATGGCAGGATTATACCGTGGTGAAGTGCTACCACTACCTGCTGCAACTGCTGTCGTTGTTGTGGTAGTTGCAGAGAGGCCTACCGCCATTGTAGGAGAAGACCCACTTCCAACACTTCCAGCATCACTGCCCTCCTCTTCCTCTTCCTCTTCCTCAGGAGTTGTATTCACCGCCTTAAGAATTGTATCGATATCAGCGTCATCCTGAAGGCTAAGTGCATTCCTGATCTGTGTCATTGCATCCTTTAGGGTTTGGACGAGATCAGCGTCAGAATCTATCCCAAGTGCATCCCTGATCTGTGTCACTTCATCCTGTAGGTTAGTAACCTGCGTTCTGAGACCTGGTGCAAAATCTACAGTAACATCACCAGCAGCATCTGTCTCTTCTTTAGTATCTTCAAGTTCTCCTCTGAGAGCTTCTACCTCATTCTGTAGATCAGTTACTTCAGCATCATGATCAGCCTTTTTAACAACCACACCGTTAGTTACAAGTGTATCTACTACCGTAGCAGTATTGTAGTTTACGCGTTCAAGGAGTGCAAGTTCAGCAGCAGCTTTCTTGGCTGCTGCAAGCTCACCATCCCTCAAGGCCTGCAATTCATCGTTTTTCGCCTTAACTGCAGCATCAGCATCGCTCTTAAAGACAAGAGAACCTATCTCTACAAGTTTTTCTCCAACGGCATCAAGACAATCAACATCTGTCATATCAAGACCTTTTAAAGCTGTCTCAAATGGGGTAAGACGAACAACTTCAGCTTCTAATGCCTTCTTCTCATCTTCTAACGTCCTCTTGTCAGAGGCCAACTTATCTTTATCTGCTGTAAGTACGATCACAGCCTGTTCATGAGTCTTTATAGCGGCAGTAAGCTTCTTCACCTCTGCTTCTACACGACGATCCGCTTCTGCAAGCAAGTCATCTAGAGTATGTTGATGCGCTGCATTCAGCTCAGTTTCTTTAGCTTTAACCGCATCTTGTACCGCCTGTTGAGACAAAGTTTGACTTGCCTTTTCATTTTCCTGTAAACGAGCTGCCAAGGTAGCTATTTCAGCTTCATGCTTTTTCTGGGCTTGTTGCGCCCGAGTGTCATACTCTTCCCTCGCATCTCTTTCTATTTGTGACACATTAGCAGCAAAATTCATCGTTAGCTCTCTTCGCATTCTCTGTTGAACTGCTAGATCTTCTTCCACTGCCTTTAAGTGCATGGTTAAGCGTCGTGAGTTACCCTCATAATATTCTAGGCTATTCTGGGCTTCTTCTAACTTCCCTTGCAGCTCGGCTACATCATCACTCAGGACTCTCTCAGTAGCCATACGGAGTTGATCTTCAGCTTTCGTGAGTTTTTCTTTTAAATCCTCAGCCGTACGCCTAAATTTATCTCTCTCACTCTCTACAGCAGTAATATCTAGATTCAACTGCGCCTGTTCTTGCGTTGCTTTCAATATTTTATCTTGAAGATCCTCACTTCTTTCCCGCTCACGCTCTAACTGTTTTTTAGCGTCTGCAAGTTCATGTTCTTGGGTAGCCTGCTCGCTTGTAAGAGCACTAAGGCGCTGTTCTAATTTAGCCCTCTCTTCTTCTAAGCGGTGAATTGTTGTTGCATCTTCTGGCTTTGAGGAAGTAGAATTTAAAGTAGCACGAAGGGATGAAATCTGTGAGTCCTTTGTGTGTAGTGCTGCCTCTAATTCATCTTTTTTTGCCACTAACACATCTCTTTGAGTCATAAGCTCCGCTACTTTGGTCTGCAAATCTGAAGCTGTTTTTCCTGCATCACCTGTTGAAATCTGTAGGAGACGCAAATCTTCGTCAGCTTTATTTTTCTGCTCGGTCATGCGCTGCAGATTCTCAAGAGCTGTTGTTCTTTCTGCATCAACCTTATCTAACCTCACTTGGAGTGCAGCTTTCTCAGTTAAAGCAGCGGTCAAATCTGTAGCGGATGAAGATCCGGATGAACCTCCTGTTGATGGGGCAAAACCTAGTTGCGTCATAAAATCCGTTATAGATTGAGCTTCCTGCTGCATTTCCGTGCGTAAACGGAGTACACCCGCATCTAGTTCGCGATCTAGGGCATCCTTGTTACGAGACGCAGAGTAGCTCGTCTTTAGAGTATCAATACGGTCTTTAAAATACTGTGGCAGATCCGCTAGAAAATCCAACCGCGTTTTAACGACTGGTGCACCATTTTTCAAGTCTGTCATTGCTGACTCTACGCTAAAATTATCTTCGTTGAGTTCTTTTTTCCCAACCTCTATAAGCTTTTGAATGTTAGTCCTAGCTTCAGCATCTGGGTCCATTGCGACTGGGGCTGCGGCCGCCGTCCCGCCCGATCGATACCTATAGCTAGCTGCTGCTTCATGCCCAGCAGCAACCAAAACGGTTGCCAGAACACTTCCGGCCAATAGATTTAAAAATTTTGTTTTCTTTGACATAATAATAGTCTCCTTTAAAAAAATAATACAATATTCACTGATTAAAGTTTCGCAATTTCTAGTTTAAGGAGCCTAGATAAAATCATTATCCCATGTTTTCCATCGTTAAATCTCAAGACGCATTAAGCGATCCTGACACCTGACAACTACCACATCACCCCTTAAAATATAGCCCATATGCATCCTAAATGGGTCCTGCATATGTCCGAAACCTACCCTTAAGCCTTGACCTTGAAATTCTGGTATACCAAAACCTCATGCCAAATTTTAAGGGATTTTATTTGCATGTATTTTGATACATGTCACTTTTTTAATTTATTTACAACAAGCAATACTAAAATAGAAAACATCTCGACTAAAAATCATCTTTTTACAATGGTTTCTACTTATAACTTGGAACCATAATTGAACTCTTTTAAAAAGTAAATAGCTTTTGCGCATCTTTTTTTGGAATAGCTGCCATGCAAAAAACGCAACCCTCCCATATTTTAAGCCCCTTTAGACCCGGCAAAAAGTCTGGATAGATAAAAAGCTTTACAAAATGTCCATTTTTTTCTAGATTCGTATCCTATAAAAAGGATTTTCATATGCGGCATACTCTACCCCAAAAAGCAGTGTTGTTTAAGTCGTCGGCACAAGCCCATGAACAGCTTTTGTTTTTTAGACGATGGGTCAAAAATCCCTTGAAGATGGGGGCTGTTGCTCCAAGTTCCAAGTTTTTAGCAAAGGCTATGGCAGCAGCTACCTTTCAGAATAAAAATGACATTATTGTAGAATTGGGGGGCGGAACCGGTAGCTTTACCGAGGCCTTGTGTGCCGCAGGCGTCCTCGAAAAGAACCTCTATGTCATCGAAATTGACCCCGAGCTGTGCCAGTACTTGCGGGCAAGATTCCCCAATGTGACTATTATCCAGGGAGATGCACAAAATCTGAAAAAGATACTGCCCCCTGAAATTCACGGAAAAGTTGAATCTATTATTTCCGGCATCCCTTTTCTAAGCCTCCCCATCAAGATACGCCATAATATCATTAAATCCTGTTTCCAAGTATTAAAGCCCAAGGGACAATTTGTCCAATTTACCTATGGATTGAAATCATCCCTCCCCACCAAGAAATTTGATTTGAATAAAGAGCGCATGGAGTATGTGTTTCTGAACTTCCCCCCGGCGACCGTCTGGCGGTATTGGCGATAAGTTACGGTGTTTCATCTTTTCACTATCATCCCGGGCAAGTGAGCAGTAGCACCTAATACCGTCATCCCGGACCGTGAGCGAAGCGAGCGAGATCCGGGACCCAGGGATTATGGGAGGACGAAGTCCTCACTTTGTTTCTTTATAGAGTGAGGACTACGTCCTCTCATGTGTGCTGGGTCCCGGATCTTCGCTGGGGCCCCTTTGGGGCCCTGCACTTCGTCCGGGATGACAGCAAAAAATCAGCTCTCCCCCTCACCGGGTCCACAGGACGTATCCTTTATTGCGAACAGTCTGCAGATATTGGGGAAGTTTGGGATTGTCCTCGATCTTGCGCCTTAGCCTTGTGACCTGGACGTCAATAGTTCGGGGGTTGGCATCAAATCCACTTAGCTCGGTTAATTCCTCCCGAGAAAGGGTAACGCCAGGGCGTGTGGAGAAAACCTTCAGCAGATTTCCCTCGGCCGACGTCAGGGGTACAATCACAGATCCCTTGTAGAGTTGCTCCTTGTGGATGTCAAAATAGAAATTCCCTATTTGAATTTTGTTGGGGGATAACTGATCCTGAGACTTCGTTCGCTTGAGGATCGCCTTGATACGCAGCAGCAATTCCTTGGGATCAAAGGGTTTTGGGAGATATTCATCTGCCCCAGATTCCAAGCCATTGATTCGGTCCTCCAGATCCCCCATAGCGGTTAATAGCAAGATCGGGGGGGCCTCTTTAGATTTCTGAAGGTCTCGCGTCAATTCAATTCCTGTTTCTCCTGCCATCATGACATCAAGTATAATCAAATCAAATTGAAAGATATCCAGGGCCTCCCGGGCTTCCTTTGCTGATTCAGCGACGCTAATATGAAAGCCATGTTCTTCTAGATATCGGGATAAAAGGTTCCGAAGTCGTTCATCATCATCAACAACCAGCAAATGGTACTTTAGAGAATCAACAGAAGAAGAGATAAAGGTCATAAAATCCTTAGGTGTTGTTACAAATTCCAAATGGACAATCATTGTCGTCGCGAGGTCTACCCACTAAATTTTCTGGGCCCCCTTCTAGATCCTTCGCCTTTAGCCCTGAAAGGGCTGGTCCCCACTGTTCTGGAGGAAGATCTGTTAGACTAAGAAGGATGCTATCAACTTTACCACTCCCAGCAATCCATTGCAAAGTATTATCGTCAAACTGGATTCCTTGAAAAGCCGCTCCTAATCTTTCCCGAGCCATTTCTGTTAATTTAGTTCGAACGTCCTCTGCGGTTAGCGAATTTTGGGCGGATGCCATAACTTTTTCGTTATTATCTTTTGTATTGCCTGTATTATTACTCCTGGCAATAGCACCACGGGTAGATTTGGAAGATTTGGAAGGCCTGAAAACAAATGTGCTATTTGAACTCTCTCGCATTTGGGTATCTGTTTCTTCGAGTTCTGGCGTAAGCGCATTTCGAAGAAAGCCCACCGTAGTCACACACATAAACACGAGGGCAAAACCCATTCGCCACGATGTTAGTCGACGCAATATCCCCATTTTATTTTCCTCAAGCATGTAATAATTTTTTATAGGATTATTTTCCCAGAAGTAAGGCTTGTTGGCAAGGCTTCTTTAAACAAGAACTCTGGAAAAGCTCTATTTTATTTTCCCCTTAAAAATGGTACAGTTTTTTTCAGGTACAGAAATTAACTAATGAAAACATGATCAAAAAATTCAAAAATGATGCAATTGCTGGTTTTAGCGTCTTCTTACTCGCTCTCCCCTTGTGTTTGGGAATTGCCGTCGCTAGTGATTTTCCCCCTATTGCGGGGATTTTGTCAGCTATCACCGGGGGCATCATTGCCTCCTTTTGTGGGGGAGCACGCCTTGCCATCAAGGGCCCCGCTGCGGGATTAATCCTGATTACCTTGGGATCTGTCCATCAATTGGGAGGAGGGGACTTAGTCCTGGGATATAAACGAACTCTTGCTGTTGGCGTCATTGCTGCCCTGATACAAATCCTTTTGTCTGTTGCTAAAAAAGGCATTCTTGCTGAAGTCATTCCCTCCTCTATTATCCATGGGATGATGGCCGCGATTGGCGTTAGCATTGTTGCAAAACAGGCATATCTTTTGATGGGATTAATACCCTCATGCTCAAAGCCCGTGGATCTGTTGATAAATCTTCCCATGGAAATAGATCATTTAAATCCTATTATCTTTGGACTGGGGCTCCTTTCATTTGCCATTATCATAGGATTTCCCTTAATAAAGCATATCAAACACATAGAACCTTCCATGGTTATTTTATTACTGGTAGTCCCTCTATCCCTATATTTCCATTTAAATATAGATCAGTCCTATTATTTTATGGGACATGCTTACGCCCTTAAGCCTTCTTTCTTTATCAATTTGCCTAATAATTTTTTTTATGCCTTCTGTTTTCCCGATTTCTCCATAATATTTAGCGCTATCAGCCTTAAATATATCCTTATGTTTGCTTTGATTGGATCTATCGAGTCCCTTTTGACCATTTGTGCCATTGATTTAATCGTGCCTAAGTTAGCCCCCTCTGATTTAAACAAAGACTTGCGGGCTGTTGGGGTTGGAAACCTTGTCAGTTCTTTGATTGGGGGATTGCCTATGATCTCTGAAATTATCCGAAGTAAGGCCAATATCGATTACGGCGCGAAATCCGTTTGGGCCAATTTTTTCCATGGATCCTTCATGCTAATTGCAGTGATTTTATTGCCAAATACGCTGAATTTAATTCCTTTATCTGCTCTTGCCGCCTTGCTTATATGCGTCGGGATTAGGTTAACCTCCCCAGCGGAATTCATTCATAACTATAGGATTGGACGGGATCACTTTACTGCCTTTATTGTCACCTTTTTTGTAACTTTATTCACTGATTTGCTGACAGGGGTGATGGCGGGGATTTTCCTGAAGTTAATTATCTATATGGTTAGGGGGAATAACCTAAAAAAATTGTTTACACCAACGATCACTATGAAAAAATTAAAGAACTCGGTTGATATTATCGTTACAGGCCCCCTCACATTTTTTGGGTATCTCCGATTAAAAAAAATGATTGAAATAGCTGCTCATAATACGAAGAAAATTGTGATTGACCTACATGCTGTTACGTATTTAGATCATACTGTTCTTAGGAAGTTTTCAGCCCTCAGCCATGAATTAAAAGACATCAATCTGATAATCAAAGAAAATCCAGCGCTATTGCCGTTTTATGATCATCCCCTCTCGGCAAAAGGCCTCCCCAAAAATAAGAATCCTTTATAAGAAATTGCCGACTTCGAAGGGAAATAAAAGAATGATGCTTGTTCCCAGACAAAAGGTGTGTTACCAAAGACTTATCCAACCCTATAAGTGTATGTTTAATCCGATAGGAGGCCTTCTAATGAATACTATTCTTTCAAAAGCACTCTTCCTTCTCAAACAACGCAGTGTTCAAACCTTGCTAGTGCTTACAATCTACGTTCTAACAGCGCCCTATTTACCGTCAGTGTTCCATCAGGGGTTTTATACGCTTAGCCTCTTTATCAAGGATGTCCTCGTATGGATTCTACCCTTAACGATAGGTTTTTTTATCGCTAGCACTCTTGCAGCCTTCGAGAAACGCGCCCCCATCTTTGTTCTTTCTCTTGTCCTATTCGAGATTCTATCAAACCTTAGTAACGTTTGGTATGCCTACTTTAGCGCCCATTTGGTAGCGGATCATTTACCCATCTTTGGGGCAACATCTATTAGTAACGACTTTCATGCTTTATTGCGATTGCCCTTTTCAAAGCCCGCTTGGTGGTCTGCTGACAAGGGATCTTTTGTCGGGTTAATTTTAGGCTTCATTGCAGCCTACAGCTCGGGAAGTGTGCTGAAAACCTTTGTTCAAAAAGGAAAAGATACTTTCCAGTGGCTGTTGACTCGTGTGTTTGCGAGACTTATTCCCCTCTTTATCTTGGGATTTGCAGCCAACCTGTACCAAACTCAACTGCTGAGCCATGTGATTGCCCATTATTCAACACTTGTGGGATGGTTAGTCCTCTTTTTAATTTCTTATATCCTGTTTTTGTTTGCGTTGGGGGCAGGGTTTTCCTTTAAGAAAACCCTGGAAAATATTACAAGCTTATTGCCTGCGGGGGGAATTTCTCTGACCTCTGGCTGTAGTTTGTCTACTATGCCCTGGACCATCGAAGGGGCGGCGAAGACCTTGAAAAACCCGGATCTTGCCAAGGCCATCATCCCTGCAACCACCAACATTCAACAGGTAGGGGATTGTATTGCCAATGCTTTTCTATGCTTTTTGATCTATACCAATTTTTATGGTCATGCCCCAGATGTGATCACGTGGGTTCAATTTAGTGTTATCTTTGTCCTGGCGCGCTTTGCAACAGCCGCCATTCTAGGAGGGGCGATTTTCATCATGATCCCAATCTACGAAAGCTACCTGAATTTTAATGCGGAGATGGTTGCGATTATCTTAGCCTTAAATGTGGTGCTAGACCCCCTCATTACCAGCTGTAACGTTATGGGAAATGGGGCGCTTGCGCGGGTGTTTGAAAAATTCTTTACCTGGATTTTAGAACTTTTGGGCAAAAGCTCTAAGAAAGTCATTGTGGAGACGACTAAAAATAACTAGGATACGGGTTAATAAAAATAATATTTTAGAAAAAATTAAAGGAGATGCAAGATGCAGAAGAAAGTTAAAAATATTTTGGCCGTTGCCATTATAGGGGCAGGAGCCGGGATTTTTATCTATAAGCTTAAAGGGGGGTGTCTTGGTACATGCTCCACAGAACATGTGGCAAAAGTTGAAGAAGCTGCCCCTGTGGCAGCAGAACCTGTAGCTGTGGTGGTGCCTGATTCCTTAGATCAAGCCAAAGATAAATTTAAAGCAGCAGAAATTCTCTATCTAAAAGCTAGAAATAACGATGAAACCGCCCGGGATACCTTAAAGGCAGATGCTCACGCAGGAAATTACGCCGCAAAAATGTACCTAGCTTTCCTTCATAGGGTTGGAAGCAAAGGATTCCCAGCCAGCCAGGAAAACGCTCATGCCTTATTTGTTGAAATAAAAGACGAGATTCAAAAATGGGCAGTTGCCGGTATTGCCGAGGCCCAGAATGCTCTGGGGCTTATGCATGCGGATGAACTAGGGGGACTTCCAAAAGATGAAAAAGAAGCCTTCAGACTGTTTAGCCTATCAGCTCTTCAAGGACATGTTCTTGGACAAAATGATCTTGCCTGCGCTTATTATAATGGCGTCGGGGTGAAAAAGAATTTTAAAGAAGCCTTTAAAAACTACAAACTCGCAGCAGATCAAGGATCTGCCGTCGCTCAAACGAATGTGGGATGGATGTATGAAGAGGGTCTAGGTGTTAAGAAGAATTTGAAAGAAGCAGTGAAATACTACAAATTTTCTGCAGATCAAGGGCATGCCTGGGGTGAGAGTAACCTAGGAAGAATGTACCGCGATGGATTAGGGGGACTTCCAAAAGATGACAAAGAGGCTGTCCGATTATTTATCCTATCCGCTGAACATGGAAATGCTTTTGGTCAAAAAAATCTAGGGAACATGTATGCAGAAGGACGCGGCGGCCTTCCCAAAGATGAAAAAGAGGCAGTGAAATATTACAAACTTTCAGCTGATCAAGGTAATCATGAAGGACAAATTTATTTGGCAGAGGCCTATGAAAAAGGTCTAGGAGGATTGCCAAAAGATACAGCAGAGGCCATCAAGCTGTATAAGCTTGCTACTGAAGGTGAAAATGCCTCTGTTCGTAAGGTTGCCGCAAAGCGTTTGAAAAAATTGAGTGCGAAGGCTTCTGCTGCTTAATCCAACCACCCCGGCGACTCGTCACGGCATAGCCGAAGGCGTAGCCGGGAAGCCGGGGTCCATGCGGTAATTGCTTTTTCAAAACATAGAAGGTTATTCTCACTCTTGGATCCCGATTTTCATCATTGAGGTAAAAGATGCAAAAGAGTTTTAAAAATATTGCAACCGCTGTTGTTTTAGGAGCAGTAGTAGTTTTTGCTATCTATAAATTTAAGAATGGATGCGGGAGCTGTACTGATGGGTGCTCTACAGAAAATGCACCAAAGTTTCCCGAAGTTGTTTCTATGGCTACAACTGATTCCTTGGGTGACGCACGGGCTAAATTTAAGGCAGCAGAAATCCTCTATCTCAACGCTAGAAACAGTGATGTCTCTGCCCGAGATGCCTTGAAAGCTAAATCACAGGCTGGGGACTATGGAGCAAAGACCTCTTTAGCTATGCTCTACTTGTTTGGGGGCAAAGACCTCTTTATAGATAAGGACCACGCTAGCGCGTTATTTGCAGAAGTAAAAGAGGGAATTCAAAAATGGGCAGATGAAGGTATTCCAGAAGCACAGACAGCTTTTGGGCTGATGCATCAACACGGAATGGGGGGCATCTCCAAAAATGAGCAAGAAGCTGTGAGGCTTTATAAACTATCTGCAGACCAAGGACATATGTTGGGGCAAAACTGCCTGGGATGGATGTATGATCAAGGGGTAGGCATTGAACAAAATTCCGAAGAAGGATTCAAATATTATAAGCTGGCAGCTGATCAAGGTCATTCCATGGCTCAGCATAATGTTGGATTTATGTATGAATTTGGACGAGGGGTTAAGAAAGATTTAAAGGAAGCTGTTAAGTATTATAGACTTTCCGCTGGGCAGGGTCATGCTTGGGGATTAAATAGCCTAGGTAGGATGTATCGTGATGGGTTAGGAGGGCTTCGTCAGGATGATAAAGAGGCGGTAAGATTATTTAAAATGGCCCTCGAACATGGGGATGCTAAGGCACAAAAAAACTTAGGGAAAATGTATGAAGAAGGACGCGGTGGCCTTCCGAAAGATGAAAAAGAAGCTGTTAGATTATATAAACTCTCTGCAGATCAAGGACATTCTTACGGACAAAATCATTTAGGTGAATCCTATGAAAAAGGGATTGGGGGACTTCCCAAAGATAAAGAGGAAGCAATTAGGCTTTATAAACTAGCGGCTACCAATAAAATTGGCCTTCCTTGTCAAGCTGCCTATGATAATTTGAAAAGATTAGGGGTTGAGGTCTCTGCTGCGGGTGCGTAAGGGGGGGAGTTGAAAGTAAGTATTCATCCCTTTTTAACCACTCTGGCGTAAGGCGGGATCCATGCAACGCTAACGCGAGAAAGGCCTCGCGGATGTAGATGCCCCTGGACCCCGGCTTCCGCCGGGGTGGTTCACAGAGGGATTAAATATATATGTAATGTTCATGCTGTAGCCTTTATTATTACTCTAGGATCACCCCGGCGGAAGCCGGGGTCCAAGAGCGTGAATACTCTTCAAGACCTTGCCCGCGTTAGCGCTGCATGGGCCCCGCCTCCGTGGGGGTGGTTGAAAAAGGAAAAAAGTCGGAAATAAATGGCAATCATCGAACGTGGACAATGTAAAATCACAGCCTTGAATCCCGAGGGGTTGGGGGTTGGGTATACGGATCAAGGAATCGTAAATTTGCCCTATACCTTGCCTGGTGAAGTGGTCGCATTTGAACGACACAAGTATCGTCATCAATCGAACTGCACTCTGACGAAAATCATTGAAAGTGCCCCCACCCGTGTGACGCCGCCATGCCCGTATTTTGGGGTGTGTGGGGGATGCTTGTTGCAGCATTTGAATCTAGAAACCTATCGTCATTTTAAAATGAATCTGATTACCCAAGCTCTCCATGCCCAGCAGATTTATCCCCTTGTCAATGATCTGATCATTGTGCCCAATGGGCATAGGCGCCGAGGCAGTTTCGAGGTTCTTAAAAAAAATGACCAGATTTTCCTAGGGTTTCGCCGATTTGGGTCTCATCAAATCATTAATATTGATGCGTGTCTGGTTTTGGAGCCTTCCTTATCGGCCCTGTTGATGCCTCTTAAAAATATTCTTTTCCAGATTCTAGAATCCAATCAAAAAGTAAATATCTTTCTTCTGGATGCGGCAAATGGAATCGATCTGATGGTGGAGATGCAGGGAGATTATACTTCTTTTACCCTTGATCAAAGGTCCCTATTAACAACGTTTTCCAAGGATCATGGTATCGTCCGTCTTTCTATAAAAGAAGACCAAGGGGTTAAAGTAATTTTTGAAACAGAAAAACCCTATGTGCTCTTTGATGGATGCCCTGTTCCTGTTCAGGCCAGTAATTTTCTGCAGGCAAGTGCGGCATCTGATCAGATTTTAACAGACTTAGTGCTGCAATATATTGGAGAGATTGGATCTTCCAATACAGGCGTAGATTTATTTTGTGGGCGAGGGACCTTTACATTACCTCTGAGCGGGCATTGTAAGTTGGAGGGTTACGAATCCGATGCAAATGCCCTTCAGGCGCTGAGGGAAGCGGCGTATCAAGAGAATCGCCCTGTTACGGTGCATTCCAGAGATCTTTTCCACCAACCTATATCCACGAAAGACCTGACCAAATATGATTTTGCGGTGATAAACCCGCCACGGGCAGGGACCTTGTCTCAAATACAACAACTGGCCTCTAGCACCATTCCAAAGATTTGTTATGTGTCTTGTAATCCCGAAACCTTTGCGCGAGATGCCAGGGTGTTAGAAAAAGGTGGATATAAATTGACCAGTGTGACGCCTGTTGATCAATTTTATTGGACCCCGCACCTAGAGGTGGTTGGGTTGTTTGAAAAGAGCACGGGGGTGGTTCGTGAGGAATACAAATAAGAGTGTGGGGCATGTAGCGTACATGGTATCACTTTTCTCTTATCCTCCCCTATCCAACCATCCTTCTTAATAAATCATCCCCTCGGAAGAGGGAATCTCCAAAATATATAGAGCTTGACTTTAAAGCGAGAGTCTTTTATAAAAACACTATATTTAATGGAATTAATGGAGAATTTCTGTGAAAAGAACATATCAACCTAGTCGCCTGGTTCGTAAACGTAGGCATGGTTTCAGGTCTCGGATGTCAACTGTTGGCGGTCGTAATGTTTTGGCGAGTCGTAGGGCTAAGGGGCGCGTTCGCCTCTGTGCGTAATTTTAAAGAGGTCACGTGGTCGTTTTACGTTTAAAAAAGTCCCGTGATTTTCAAAATGCAAAGGAGCAAGGTCTGGCATTTGTCAGGCCTTCTTTCATTTTGCAAAAGGCGTCCCCCAAACTTCCTTTGCCAATGCCGGATACAGCTCGGTTGGGGTTTACCGCCAGTCGCCGGGTGGGGAATGCTGTTAAACGTAATCGGGCAAAGCGTATCATGCGCCATTTAACCCACGAGTGCCGAGATCATTTAGAAAGCAATTTTGACTACGTCATGGTCGCCCGCGAACGCATCCTCCATCAATCCTTCGATGAAATAAAAAGTGATCTCCTCCGGGCCTTTAAATATTTAGCCTCTCGTCCTAATCATCCCCAGAAAAATTTGGCGCAGGACTCCTCAATCTAAAGCTTCTTCATAAGTTCTCGAATTTCGTGCTCTACTCCAAAGCTTTTATTTTTTATATCGCGGATTTCTTGTTGCACAATAAAGCTTTCTTTTTTTATCTCACTATTTTCCTTTTCTATCTCGGCACTTTTCTGAAGAAGACTCGCCCATAATTTTCGAGTTTCTTGAAATTCTGTATCGTGTCTTTTTGTCTCTTCTCGAATTTTATCAGCATTTTTCTCAGAAACACGCCATATCCAGAAGGATACGCCTGCCATGCTAATGACAATTGTAAGAGTTTGTGCCCAGGTCATTTCCATAATTTTATATCCTACTCAATCTAAAGCTTTTTTATAAGCTCCCGAATTTCGTGCTCTACCCCAGAGCTTTTATTTTCTGCATCCAAAAGTTTTTGTTTTACAATAACATGTTCCTTTTCTATGTCAGCGCTTTTCTGAAGAAGACTCGCCCATAGTTTGTGGGTTTCTTTAAATTCTGCATCATGCCTTTTTGTATCTTCCTTAGAAACACACCACATCCATAGGAATATGCCGCCCATGCTAATAACAATTGTAAGAGTTTGTGTCCAGGTCATTTCCATCATTTTATATCCTATATATACATATATCGTATAACAATTAAACTACATTAGAATTATTTTTATGGCAAGAGGGATTTTTGATTAAAGTTCAGATTTTGTAGGGGGGATTTAGGAGAGGGTGCCTCCAAAAGTGCTACCGCACATGGATCCCCCTACGCTGAAGCTTCGGGGGACGAGCCTCTCTTGCCTACCATAGCTTTGAGCCGCGGTGGGTGGACCCCCACCTTCCTGAGGATGGTATAAAAAGAACACGGGAGTGGTATTAAAAATTTCCCTAGCACTTTGCACAGAATTCGACTATTCAGGAGCTAGGAAAATGATCTAAGGAAAATGTATGTTTTATATCATTAAACGATTGCTACTGATTATACCAACCTTGTTTTTTGTCATGCTGGTGAATTTTGTCATTGTGCAGCTGGCGCCTGGTGGGCCCATTGAGCAGTTTGCTATTAAAATGAAGGAAGGGACGTTGGAAGGCATTTCAGGAACTGAGGGAGACTTTCCGGGGTTTATGTATGATGCCCACTCCCCCACTCATAAGAAAAATTATCTGCATCATGGGTTGCCTCCGGAGTTCATTAAAAAACTGGAAAAGCAGTATGGGTATGATCAACCGCTCCCCACACGGTTTTGGTTGATGATAAAAAATTATGCCACCCTCAATTTTGGCAATAGCTACTTTTTCGATGCACCGGTGATGGATCTGATCCTTTCCAAAGTGCCTGTTTCCTTATCCTTGGGCCTGTGGTCCATTTTGATTATTTATCTGGTTTCTATCCCGTTAGGGATCGCCAAGGCTTACTTGAATGGGAGCCGATTTGATTCGTTCACCACCTTGATTATCGTTGTGGGCCACGCGATTCCCACCTTTTTGTTTGGCATCATTTTGATCATTTTTTTGGCAGGGGGCACCTTTTGGGATTTATTTCCGTTACGAGGCCTTATGTCTGAAGGATGGCAATCCCTTACGCTATGGCAAAAGATAGGGGATTATGCATGGCACATGACGCTTCCCATTTTATCCATTGTGATTGGGGGATTTGCCTCCTTGACTATGATCACGAAAAACTCATTCCTTGATGAATTAGGTAAACCCTATGTGATGACGGCCTATGCAAAGGGGGCTAGTGCCAGTCGGGTTCTATATGGGCATGTTTTCAAGAACGCGAGTCTTGTGTTGATTGCGGGGTTCCCCTCGGCCTTTGCCCATATTTTCTTAACCAGCAACCTGGTCATAGAAATCATCTTTTCTTTGGATGGGCTGGGGCTATTGGGGTTTGAAGCCTCCATGAATCGGGATTATCCTTTGATGTTTGGATTGCTCTTTGTCTTCACGCTCACGGGGATGATCTTGCATTTGGTGGGGGATTTGTTATATAAACTGATGGATCCTAGAATTACGTTCATTCGGCACAAAGGGTAAATCTATCCATGATCTTCAGCCCCCTCACCAAAGCCCGATTTCAAGAATTTTGCAACCACCGCAAGGGGTATTATAGCCTGATTGTTTTCTTGGTGATGTTTGGGGTTAGCATATTTGCGGAGTTTATTGCAAACGATAAACCCCTTCTTATTTATTACGATTCCAGCCTTTATTTTCCCATCTTTAAAAATTACCCCGAGACCACCTTTGGTAGCTCCCTCGAGATTAATACAAATTATCGGGACCCCTACATGCGAAAGCTGATCCACAAAAGGGGATGGATGGTTTGGCCATTGATTCCCTATGGATATGACACGGTGAACGAGGATTTAAAAATTCCCGCCCCGTCTCCTCCCAATTATGATAATTGGCTAGGCACGGATGATCAGGGGCGGGATGTGTTGGCACGCCTTATTTATGGATTTCGAACAGCCATTTTATTCGCCTTTTGTTTAACGATTTTGACCACCATCATTGGAGTGATTGTAGGGGCCATTCAAGGATATTTGGGGGGCATGGTGGATTTACTGGGTCAACGGTTTATTGAAATCTGGTCCAGTATGCCCCTGCTGTTTTTTCTGATTATCCTCTCCAGCCTTGTGGAGCCGTCCTTCCTATGGCTTCTGTTTATGCTAACCCTCTTCCGGTGGATGCGTATTGTCCCCATTGTTCGGGCCGAGTTTCTGAAGGCGCGACACATGGATTATGTGCGGGCGGCTAAAATCATGGGGGGATCCTCGTTTCATATTATGTTTCGTCATATTCTTCCTAATGCCATTGTGGCGGCCATGGGGCTGATTCCCTTCATCATGACATCCGCCATTTCAACCCTGGCGACCCTTGATTTTCTGGGTTTTGGATTGCCACTTGGGTCTCCATCCTTAGGGGAAATTATCACCCAGAGCCGTAATAACCTTTTTGCCCCCTGGATTGGGGTTTCGGTTTTTGTGACCTTGGCAACACTGTTAATTGCATTGGTATTTGTGGGGGAGGCCCTCCGAGACATCCTGAACCCCCAGAAGCAAAAGTGATCCCATGACCCTTTTGAAAATCCATAATCTTAGTATAGCGCGTCAAGATAAGCAGAAGTCTTGGTTTCTACTGGATCATATTAACCTGGAAATAGCACCTGGGGAAACAGTGGGACTGGTGGGGGAAAGTGGCTCTGGAAAAACCCTCACAGCCCTGAGCATTTTAAATTTGCTGGATAAACACTCTAAATTGGAAAAGACAGGGGATATTGTTTTTGAGGGGGAGAATATCAATACGTATACGCCCTCTCAATTACGAAGCCTGAGAGGTGGCAAAATTGGGATGATTTTTCAGGAGCCCAAGGCCTCTTTGAATCCCTTGCATACCGTTGGAAATCAGGTGATGGAGGCTGTTTTGCTTCATCGCCCACCTTCCAAAGCGGAGGCTCTGAAGGAAACTATCCGGCTGCTAGAGATGGTGCAAATCTCTAATGCCAGTCATCGATTGGATTACTACCCCTATGAGCTATCAGGTGGAGAACGACAACGGGTGGTAATCGCGATCGCCCTGGCAAATCGCCCCTCTTTGTTGATTGCGGATGAGCCGACAACGGCCTTGGATGTCATCACCCAACAGCATATTCTAACCTTATTGAAAACGCTGCAAAAAGAGTTTTCCATGGGGTTATTGTTGATCAGTCATGATTTGAATCTGGTTCATAAAATGGCAGATCGGATTTATATCATGCGGCAGGGGAAAATTATTGAACAGGGAAGTCGTTCAGAAATTTTTGACTCCCCTAAAAATCCCTATACTCAGGAACTATTAGCATCCCACCCCCATGGAGCCCCCGCCGCGATGCCCACGCCGGCAGTGACACAATTAACCGTTCAGAATTTATCGGTAGAAGTACCCAAGAAAAAAACAGCGTTGTTTCAAAAACGACAGATCAAGCAGATTTTAAAGGACATCTCCTTTGACCTGTATCTGGGGGAAACTTTAGGAATTGTGGGGGAAAGCGGTGCTGGAAAAACAACCTTGGCCCTTGCGATTACACGGCAAATGAAATACCAGGGAGAGATTTTGATTGAGGGGCAAAATGTTCAAACCATCGGTCATCGGGATATCAAAGGACGACAACAACTCCAGATGGTTTTCCAAGATCCCTATAGTTCTATAAATCCTCGGTTTTCTGTGAAGGATATTATTGTAGAAGGGTTACAGCTGGCGAACTATCCAAAAGATACCCTGGAGGGCTTGGTTTTAAAGGCGCTGGAGGATGTGAATCTTAGCGCCAATATGTTGGAACGGTATCCCTATGAACTCTCAGGGGGCGAACGTCAACGGGTAGCCATTGCTCGGGCATTGATTTTACACCCCAAGATTTTGATTCTGGATGAGCCAACCTCAGCCCTAGATCTGACTATTCAACAACAGATTTTAGAGCTGCTAAAGGATCTACAGCAACGCTATCATCTATCCTACCTATTCATCAGTCACGATTTAGCGGTTGTGAAATCCATGGCCCATCGGATTATTGTTCTGAAAAGGGGTCAGATTGTAGAAGAGGGGCTAACCCAAGAAATCTATACCCATCCCAAGGATCCCTATACTAAGGCTCTGATTGCGTCGATTGTTTGAGGGGGGCGTTTGCTCATGCCCTATTTTTTGTACTCTCTCAGGCACCATCCCCTCGAAGGAGGGGATCCATGGTGCGGTAGCACTCAGAGGGTGCTGTGGACCCCCACCTACGTGGGGGTGGTATAAAAAGAGCGCAAAGAGGGCAAAGCATAGAAAATCTTAAGCTGGAATGGTGCCCCCGGGGAGAGTCGAACTCCCACATCCTTACAGACAACAGATTTTGAGTCTGCCGCGTCTACCAATTCCGCCACAGGGGCTTAGAGTAATAGTAGTAATGGTCAAAAGATAAAAGGTCAAGAGCCTTTATATTAGAACGTTCTTATCTACTTCGCGAACCACCCCGTTTCTGTCATCCC
>CAYOCE010000021.1:0-20351 GCA_964402405.1 uncultured Hyphomicrobiales bacterium
CTGTATATGCTGAGTAACGATATAGCATCCGCGCGTATAATGCTAACATCTTGGATCTTGAAATTCTTTTTACTTTTTCTTCAAGAGATAAGTTTAAAAATGCTTCTTGCTTGGCTTTCTCATCCAACTCAGAAAAAGTATACGCGGGATTTTCAAGATCTGCGCTATATTCTTGTACGATATCTTGCATATCCCCTCTAGCGTTTTCTAGGGTAGACTTAGTTTCTCTTTGAAATGCCTGAAATTTTTGTAGGAAAGGTGATGCATCCCCAGCACAAGATAGGAGATAGTGATACATCTTAAACTTCAAAAACTTTAATGATAACTTTTGATAATCAGCGCCGCCTATTATTAGATTGTCGGGATCAGCTGTGCTCAAAAATTCTTCGGAAACATCTTCAACCTTTCTCCAAGCATAGCGTAAAGAATCAAGGGCACTCTCCCAATGCACTGGTGTTTTGTCCTTAGTGAGGTAAAGATGTTTATGAAGAACAGAAATCCTATAGGAAATTAACCCTTGTAAGTGGGGGGGTGACAAAGGGACGTTATTGTCGAAAAAAGACCTTTGATCAATGGCATTGAGAAAACTGTCGATCTTTGTGTTAAGAGCAACGCTATTCAAGGCGTCTCTTGCTTGTGTAAAAATATCAATGAATTGTTCACAGTCTGCTGAATTACCCTTGTTTCTATAAAGATCACCGATATCAGGGGTTTTAGGCATTCCTAAGACCCTAGTATACCTAAGAAGAAATAGAGCCTTTGCAAGGGGGCTTGTTATTGTATCCGCTTGAGCCTCTAGAAAGGCACGGGTGTGTGTTAGAACGTCACTTATAATCAGGTTAGTGATATTATTAGCATCATCGACAGTGTTACATTGGCCCTGAGATCTTTGCCTTAGATATTCTTTAAAGGTAGTTTGCCGTGAGCTTCTATTTGTTCCTCTATGGTAGATCTTATCATCTGGGATTCTAAAGCCTAGGGGGAAAAAGGATTGAAATCTGCTTATGAAGCCCTCTAAATTATTGCAACCATCATTTATCAAATGTTCCAAAACTTCTGGATCCAAAGACTTTGAATTCAGATCTTCTGAATCCAAAGACGCTGAATCCAAAGATGCTGAATCCAGATCCTCTGAATCCAAAGACTTTGAATTCCGATATCCCTGCAGTTGTTTTGCTCTAAATATATCGTCCTCGGCAGCCTTTAGTGCGTCTTTAGCGCCTTCTTTTAATTTAGAGAAAAATTTATCCGGATCTGTACCTAGGTGCGTTCCATCTGACACGACCCCCCGAAGAAAGTTATATAAGGGCTCTGAAAGGCCGTGTACTTGCTCGAAGGAAGGGGTTTCGGAGGGGGATTCATTGGAAGTAGATATAACAGGATGTGATGATGCACTTGTTGACCCTGGATCTCCTTCACCGCCATGCATACCTAAATACGAAGGGTCAGTGGGAGAGCGATCGTCGGCAGAGACCTCTGATAACGCGAGTAACCCTAAAGTTAAATTAAGAAAAAGTTGTTTTTTTGACATGATATATTCCTTTGATAAAAAAATGAACTGATACAGATTTTCTTATACGTGTTTTTTATCGGTTTGCAATATACAATTTTGAATATTTGGATGGATAAAATAGAGGGGGGGTGTTTTGGGTTCTTTCTATATTAAAAAGGTGAGAAAATTTTGCCAATTCATATTTTTTTCCTCACATTACACCTATGTGAGATTATGTGAGTAAAGTCAAGAAAGCTTGATATTTTTAGAGGTAGAATTCTCTACAACACGCGCCTGGCATTAATCGCCGCGGTGATGGTGCCGTCGTCTAAGTAATCCAATTCTCCGCCCATGGGGACGCCGTAAGCGAGGCGGGTGATTTGAAGGGGATACCCCTTTAGCATGTCTTGGATATAATGGCAGGTGGTTTCCCCATCAACAGTAGCGCCCAGGGCCAAAATAATTTCTTCTATCTCTGTATTTTCTAGACGATT
Organism: uncultured Hyphomicrobiales bacterium; assembly: GCA_964402405.1. GTDB lineage: Bacteria > Pseudomonadota > Alphaproteobacteria > UBA7879 > UBA7879 > CAYOCE01. The sequence continues at coordinate 1,987 of CAYOCE010000021.1, forward strand.
CTTTAATTCTTGTAATCGCAGATCTTGAGGGCCTATCCCATCCAGGGCAGAAAGGACGCCGCCTAATACGTGATAATATCCCTTGAATGATCCCGTGCGTTCTAGGGCCCATAGATCATCCACATCCTGAATCACACAAATCCTTGTTCTATCTCGTTTAGGATTTTGGCAAATGGCACAGATATCTTGTTCATCCAGGTTGCCACAGGTGATGCAGGCCTTTACATGTTGGGCCACAGAGGATAGGGCCTCCACCAACGGCATCAAATGGGATTCCTTGCGTTTGATCAAATGCAACGCCACCCGCCGCCCTGACCTGGGACCCAGACCTGGCAGCCTTCCAAGAAGTTTCATTAGATGATCAAGATGGGACATGTATACTCCTCGTCTTTCAAACTGTGGGTATATTTGACAGTATCAAAAACCCCAAAAAATTAAACCCCCAAAATAAAAATTTTGGGGGTTTAAAGGATATCCTAAAATTAGGATGATTTTATTTAGTTTGCTGCTGGAGCATCTGTTGTATCACTAGCTGCTGATGTTGGTACAGCTTGCTCTGCATTCTCAGCAGCAAAAACTGGAGCTGCCACCAAAACCAAAGCGAAAGCTACTGCAAAAAGATTCTTCATTTTATTCTCCTTTAAATAAATTAACACACCATTGAACCTGGTTATCCAGATATCAACATCCCCTGCATAACAGGTGCTGTCTTCTCAGCAACTTCCTGTTCTTTAGAAGTTAGGTTGTGGTTGAAATCTTATTCACCCTTCTCAGTTATTGAAAAGAGCAGAGTGCTCAAGGTTTCATCCCCAATATGGTCTTTATGTTTTAATTTTTTAAAAAGATCAAGCAAAATTCTTGAGTTGTCCTCATTATTTTTAAAACTTTTTTTAACTGTTGTCATTTTCCACGGGAAAACCCCCTTTTCTAGGAAAACGCGCTCGTTCATAGCGTAATCTCCGGGGCCTTTAGAGTAGATATTTTTCATCAAAATAGGGTGATTTTGGGGAGGGGTATCCAGGGGCAAAAAAAGCAGCATTGTGGCTCCGCCATCTTTTAGAGTTCTTTTGGCGCGTAGCTCCATGAAATTCTTGGCACTAATGACGCCAAGTGCCCCGATAACTCCCAAGAGCGATCCTATGGTGATATTTTTTTTGGACATTCTTTATTTTTTTAATATGTCTCCCTACCTTTAATGATCTTGTGTTTAATCCATAATGTCAAGTGGCCCTGCCACCCCGGTGAAAACCGGGATGGTTTGTTAAGGAGGGTGGAATTAAGAGGTATTTTAGGAAAAAATTATCCCCACTTTTTGAAAGTCAATAAGAAAAACAAACTTAGATTAAAAAAAATATTTTTTTCCATCAAAATAATGATTGCTTTTTAAAAAACCAGCAAAAACAAGGGGATGTATCCGAGTTCATTTTCTGAGCAATCTGTAAAAAAGCTAGTATTTCTGCTTTAAAAGCTGCCCTATTCACAAACTGCACACAAACTTATCCACAGGTTTCGTGGATAGATTGTTGGACTCTATAGAACACGCCATTCTTACCTGTTTTTTTCTTATACTATGATAGAAAGTACTTTTGTCAGAGCCCCTGAAATTTTTCTATATAGCTTCTTAAAGAGATTGGATTGATCGAATGGATCCCCGGTTTTTATTTTTAGAAAGGCGCGTACTTGGGCACGTGCTGTGTCTAAAGGCATAACCCCTGGTAGGTAAATCTTTTCAAGGACTTCCAAAGGGGGGTTAATAAGGGGGTTCGTCTGAATCTCTTGAGGCAACAAAGAAATGGCTGTTTTATTGGGGGTAGACTGTAGATTATAAATCACATTCATGGCTGCAATATCGGGCCGCAGCAGGAAATTCAAGAACACATGGGCATTTTGAGGATGAGGAGCATCGCTGGGAATTCCCAGCATATCAATCCATACGCTGGCACCTTCCTTAGGTAAGGTATAGGCAATTTCAAAAGGACGTCCCAATTCTTTTGCCTCTTCACGTGCCTTTAGAATCTCCCCTGACCAACTCTGGGCAATACAAACCTCTCCATTAACCAAACGACTAATCGTACGCTCAGGGCTGGCGTTAAAACGACGAATATAAGGGCGGGCCGTTTTTAAAACATCGATGACCTGGCTAAAATGTTCAGAATCCTTCGAATCAATAGGGTATCCCAAATACATCAGAACACCCTCAAAAACTTCCTTGGGATTATCCAGCAAGTCTACGCCACATAGGGTTAGCCGTTTTAGGATTTGTGGATCAAAAAGCATTTTGATGCTGTCAACAGATGTTCCCTTTGGCAGCAACTCTTTTATTTTCTGAACGTTATACCCAAAGCCTGTGGTGCCCCAAGTAAAAGGCACACCATATACATTCCCAGGATCTGTGGGGGCTAATACCTTTAATATTTTAGGATCTAAATGATGCCAATTAGGAAGCAAGGATTTATCTAAGGGCAAAAATAATTTCTTTCCTTGACTGCCTAGTTGTACTTGTCTTGCAAAGTAGGGCGTTGCCGAGGGAGAAACCACATCATAGCCAGATTTTGCGGATAACAACTTGGCTTCTAATATCTCGTCATTATCATAGGTGTCATAATGGACCACAATGCCGGTTTCTTTTTGAAACAAGTCTAATACCTTTGGGTCCATGTTCCCCGCCCAAGTATATAGATTCAAAATAGGGGGGTCCTTACCAAAGCATAGAGCTGGGAGTAAAAGAAAAATAACAGTCCAGCTTTTGCGGAGATGATTAAAAAAATATTGCATGATGTCCTATTTCCTATCTTAAAATATGATATATTGAAACGTGTTTAAAAGGAATCATAAATGAACTATGTATCACACTCATCTTCAACGTCTTCTATTAAAATTTTTGTTTTGTCGGGGGCGGCATACCCTGCTTTTTACCAACAACGGTCAGGATTTGTAAAGAATTGGCTTGATTCAAACGCCTTTAAGCCAGCCCCTCGAAAGCTTGCCTTGATTCCCAATCAGGACGGTCATATAGAGTCCGTTATTTTTATTGAAGGCGAAGCGCTGGATTCCTTTTGGGATGGGGCCGCCCTTGCAGAGTCATTGCCAAAGGGACACTATCATTTAGAAAACTTGCCCAAGGTCCAGGAAGAAGATTTTGCCTTGGCATGGGGGATTGCCACCTATTCCTTTGATCGATACAAAAAATCCCGCCACGATTGGCCAACTTTAATTGTATCGGAAGAAATTGATGTAACGTCTCTTTCCCATATAGCCTCGGCCATTCATTTGGTCAGAGACCTAATCAATACGCCTGCTGCAGATATGAATCCGGCCGTGTTAGAAGCCACCGCCCAGCGGATTGCAAAGATCCATCAGGGAGCCTGTAATGTTACCCAAGGTGATGCTTTAAAAGAGGCTTATCCCATGGTATATGCGGTGGGGAAGGCTGGAGAGGTTCCTCCCAGGTTGATTGATCTAAGATGGGGAAATCCAAAGCATCCGCAACTGGTATTGGTGGGAAAGGGCGTTTGTTTTGATACGGGCGGCCTTAATCTTAAGCTAGGGGACAATATGCGCCATATGAAAAAGGATATGGGCGGGGCAGCAATTATCTTAGCCTTAGCCCAATTAATTATGGCCGAAAAGATTCCTGTTTCTTTAAGGGTTTTGATTCCTGCGGTTGAAAATAATGTGGCCGCGAACGCCATGCGGCCAGGGGATATTTTGACTTCTAAAAAGGGGATTACGGTAGAAATTGGTAATACGGATGCGGAAGGTCGCCTGATTTTAGCCGATGCCTTAACGGAGGGGAGTCGTGCCAAGCCCCAATTGATCATTGATTGTGCAACCTTGACAGGAGCGGCACGTGTGGCGCTGGGGGCATCTCTGCCAGCCCTTTTTTCCAATCGGGATGAAATTGCCAAAGACTTAATGAAAATGGGGAACCAGCTAACAGATCCCTTGTGGCAACTGCCCTTATGGGAACCCTATCGATCGCTTGTGAAATCCAGCACAGTGGCTGATTTAGATAATGCAGGGGGAGGGGGCTTGGCAGGGGCCATCACTGCTGCCTTATTCTTAAGCGAATTTTTAGAAGGCGATATTCCCTGGGTTCACATCGACATGATGGCCTGGAATCCAAAGTCCTTGCCCGGCAGACCCATTGGGGGTGAGGCCCAGACCTTAAGGACCTTGTTTGCCTATGTGAGGGATATCTTCATCAAGTAAATCGGGTAAATACAGCATTGCTAATCGGGTATAATCGGGTATAATTGGGTATTATCGGATATAAAATTGGATATATTCCCTATGTTAGATGTGTCAAAAATTATTATTACCCCTGAAATTCTGGCTCTAATCAGTCAGATTGATGAATTCAAAGGAACCTGGCAACTCCTTGGTAAGTTGGCCCCAGAGCGGTTACACGCTTTACGAAAAGTCGCCACAATTGAGAGTATTGGATCTTCTACCCGTATTGAAGGGTCAAAGCTGTCTGATCGAGAGGTTGAACGCTTGCTATCCAATTTGGAAAGATATTCTTTTATATCTCGAGATGAGCAAGAAGTTGCTGGATATGCCCATGTGTGTGAAGAGGTTTTCCAAAGCTTTGAATCCATTGTTTTATCGGAAAATATTATCAAGCAACTCCATGGATGGTTACTTAAATTCTCTGATAAAGACCAGAGACACAGAGGAGAATACAAAAAATTATCAAATAATGTTGAGGCATTTGATGAATCAGGGAAAAGTCTCGGCATTGTTTTTGAAACAGCTTCTCCTTTTGATACACCTATGAAAATGCAAGAACTTGTTTTGTGGACGAGAGAGCAGCTTGAAAACAAAGCTTTACATCCTTTACTGATTATCGGAATATTTATTGTCACATTTCTTGCTATTCATCCATTTCAAGATGGCAACGGACGGTTATCTCGAGTTTTAACAACTCTGCTTCTTCTAAAGGCTGGATACCTTTATGTGCCTTATAGTTCCTTGGAAAGTATCATAGAGCACAATAAAGAAAGCTACTATTTGGCCCTTCGTAGAACACAAGGTAGTCTAAAATCAGATACGCCGGATTTTGATCCTTGGTTACTTTTCTTTTTGAGAAGTCTCCTAAAGCAAAAAATTCATCTCGAGCAAAAAGTTACTAAAGAAAAAACTCTCATGCTTCATTTGCCGGAGCTTTCCAATCAGATTTTAAATTTAGCTCAAGGACATGGTAGGGTTAGTATTGGCGACATTGAAAAGATGACAGGGGCTAATCGTAATACCATTAAAAAACATCTTGCTGATCTAACAGAGCAGGGCAAAATACTGCGTCTTGGTAAGGGTAGGTCAACTTGGTATACGTTGCCTTGAGAGATTACTTGAAAAATGAGCATTTCCGAATCACCTCGACGGAAGTCGGAGTCCATGGAACGCTAACGTGGGCAAGGTCTTGAATAGTATCTGCTCTCTTGGACCCCGATTTACATCGGGGTGGTCCTGGAGTAGTGATAAAGACCGCGAGGTTTCTTGGTGGCTTGCCACCCGAAGCTCGGTAGCGCGTAGGGTGGCGGAGGAGGTGGGATTCGAACCCACGGTACGTGTTGACACGTACAACGGTTTTCGAGACCGCCCCATTCAACCACTCTGGCACTCCTCCGATTTTGAAAACTGTACCGAAATTCTTTTTAAAGCACAAGGGACCACCAAGATCAGATCAGGGCCTACGCATGAAAATTTGGAATTCCAAATTGATAGTAATAATGCATACGCATAACGTTACATACTGTAATTGCCTTGAAATCGTTGAAAAAGCTACCGCTATATGGATCCCCGCTTCCGCGGGGATGGTTCGTAAGGGTGCAGGGGGCTTAAAGGGTCTAAGTGGAAAGGAGGGCATTTTACCCCATACAAACCACCCCCGCGGAAGCGGGGGCCCATAGTGCGGTAGCACTTTTATTGAATACTCTTCTACTGCATCAATTCCGATGGGCCTTCCTGAGTCAATTCTGGAACGGCCTTCTGGGTTTCTTTCTCAGCAATCATTTTTTGATCCAGCTCATGGGAGAGCTCTTTCACTCGTACCAGCATATTACCCGTTCCTGCAGGAATGAGGCGGCCGACGATCACATTTTCTTTGAGGCCTCGCAATGGGTCTGACCTACCAAATACAGCAGCTTCGGTCAAAACACGCGTTGTTTCTTGGAAGGATGCAGCTGAAATAAAGGAATTGGTCTGCAAGGATGCCTTGGTAATACCCTGAAGAACTGGGCTATACGTAGGAACGCGCAACCCTTGTGTTTCCATTTGTTTCACGACTTGCTCAACCATTGTACGATCCACTTGCTCGCCAACCAAATAGGTGGTGTCACCAGGCTCAGAAACTTCAACCTTCTGCAACATTTGACGAATGATCACTTCGATATGTTTGTCATCAATCTTCACACCTTGCAGGCGATATACTTCCTGAATCTCATTAACAAAGTAGTTAGCCAAGGCCTCTACCCCTAGGACCCGCAAGATATCATGGGGAACAGGGTTACCATCCAACAATAAGTCTCCGCGCTTGACATGATCTCCTTCATGAACTGCCACGTGACGTCCCTTTGGAATCAAGTATTCAATGGGCGATAGGCTTTGATCATCTGGCTGAACCAAAATACGGCGCTTGGATTTATAGTCTCTGCCAAATTCTACCCGACCATCAATTTCGCTGATGATTGCGTAATCCTTAGGCATGCGCGCCTCGAAGAGTTCTGCAACCCTGGGCAAACCACCGGTGATATCACGAGTTTTCGAGCTTGCCCGTGGGATACGTGCCAGGACGTCACCCGCCTTCACAACAGCACCATTTTCGATGTTCAAAATCGCATCAACAGGCAAGAAATACCGAGCCTCCATGCCATTTGCCAACAAAAGTGGTTCCCCATTTTTGTCCCTTAAAACAAGGCGCGGCTTGAGGTCTGTGTTCTTTCCGTGTTGACGCCAGTCTCCCACCACACTGTTCACGATGCCTGTTTCATCATCGACAACTTCGCGCAAGGAAACTCCTTCTTGCAAATCCACGTAGTTAGCAATACCTTCGCGTTCGGTAATAATAGGCATTGTATACGGATCCCACTCCACAAGCTTTTGCCCAACTTTCACAGCTTGATCGTCTTTCACGTACACAACAGCTCCGTAGGATAGACGGCGAGTGAATTTTTCACGCCCCTTGTCATCCATGATCACAATTTCTGTGTAGCGGCTCATGACCACACTTTGGCCAGCACCATTTTGAACGAAGTTCTTGTTTTTAAAGAGGATTTTACCTTCACACGGTGCTTCAATACTGGATTCTTCAGCACCACCTTGCGCTGCACCTCCGATATGGAATGTCCGCATGGTTAGCTGTGTTCCAGGCTCACCGATGGACTGGGCGGCGATAATACCAATGGCTTCGCCTTCATTCACCATGGTGCCTCGTGCAAGATCACGACCATAGCAAGAAACACACACGCCTTTGGTTGCTTCACAAGTTAGAATAGAGCGAACCATGACTTGGTCAACGCTGCTTCCTTCTAGACAATCAACAATATCTTCATCGATCAATTGGCCTGCATCAATAAGGCGCTCCCCTGTGACAGAATCTATTACATCAACCAGGGCCACACGTCCTAAAATACGCTCTCTCAAAGGAACAACAACATGGCCTGCATCCATTACAGGTCGCATGGTAATACCGCGATTGGTTTTACAATCATGTTCTAAAATCACACAATCCTGGGCAACGTCCACGAGCCTACGGGTTAAGTATCCTGAGTTTGCTGTTTTCAACGCCGTATCTGAAAGACCCTTACGTGCCCCGTGGGTGGAATTGAAATATTCAAGAACACTTAGACCTTCTTTGAAGTTAGAAATAATAGGCGTTTCAATAATTTCACCCGATGGTTTTGCCATCAATCCGCGCATACCCGCCAGCTGCTTCATCTGTGCTTGAGATCCTCTCGCACCTGAATGGGCCATCATATAAACGGAGTTTACAGGTTGATTGTCACTAGTTGTAGAAATAGCTTTCATCATAGCGGATGCCACCTGGTCACCACATTGGGTCCAAGCGTCAATCACCTTGTTGTACTTCTCACCCTGGGTAATCAAACCATCTTGATATTGCTGTTCATACTCAGATACCTTCTGACGTGTATCGTCAATTAATTTTCCTTTTTCTTTAGGAATAACCAAATCGTCTTTACCAAAGGAAATACCTGACTTACTGAGTTGTTTAAACCCAAGGCTCATAATGCGATCAGCAAAAATCACGGTTTCTTTTTGACCACAATGACGATAGATAATATCAATCAAATGGCTGACATCCTTGGATGTCAAAACGTGATTGATCAACTCAAAACTCAATTGAGGATGACGTGGAAATACCTCGGATAAAATCATCCGACCAGGCGTCGTCTCAACTACTTTGGCGCAAGGATTTCCTTGGGCATCCACGGTGTGATATCTGGCTTTGATCTTCGTATGAAGGGTTACGAGATCCGCATCCAACGCACTTTCAATTTCACCAATATTGGCAAAGGCCATGCCTTCCCCTTTTTGACCATTTCGTTCAAGGGTTAAGTAATAAAGTCCCAGAACAATGTCCTTGGTTGGGGTAATAATTGGCCTACCGCTGGCAGGATGCAAAATGTTATTGGTGGACATCATCAAGACACGCGCCTCTAACTGAGCCTCCAGGGACAACGGCACGTGAACCGCCATTTGGTCTCCATCAAAGTCCGCGTTAAACGCTGTACAGACGAGGGGGTGCAATTGGATCGCCTTACCTTCAATTAGGACAGGTTCGAACGCCTGGATACCCAATCGGTGAAGGGTTGGGGCACGGTTTAGTAACACAGGATGTTCGCGAATCACTTCTTCCAAAACGTCCCATACTTCTGGACGTTCCTTTTCCACCATACGCTTTGCAGCCTTAATGGTATTGGCAAAGCCATACTTTTCAAGTTTTGCGTAAACAAATGGTTTGAATAGCTCCAACGCCATTTTCTTGGGAAGCCCACATTGATGCAATTTCAATTCTGGACCGACCACGATCACAGACCGACCTGAATAGTCCACACGCTTACCTAATAGGTTTTGGCGGAATCGACCTTGCTTACCTTTTAGCATATCAGACAAGGATTTCAACGGACGCTTGCTGGCACCTGTCATCACACGACCACGACGACCGTTATCAAACAAGGCATCTACAGATTCCTGCAACATACGCTTTTCGTTACGGACGATAATATCAGGGGCACGAAGGTCCATCAGTCTTTTCAGACGATTGTTCCGGTTGATCACACGACGATACAGATCATTCAAATCTGATGTTGCAAAACGACCACCATCCAAAGGCACCAAAGGACGCAATTCAGGTGGCAATACAGGGATCACGCGCATCACCATCCACTCAGGATGGGCCCCGGATTGAATAAAGGCCTCGAGAATGGAAAGACGCTTCACAATACGTTTACGGCGTGCCTCAGAATTGCTGGTAATCAGCTCTTCCCGTAGAAGATCACGTTCTTTTTCAAGCTGAATACCCTTAAGAAGGGTCTCTAATGCCTCAGCCCCGATGGAAGCCTGGAAACTATCGTCCCCATACTGATCTTGGGCATCCATGTATTCTTCTTCTGTCAGCAATTGATTTTGCTTGAGAGGTGTAAGACCAGGTTCGGTCACAATGTAGCTCTCGAAATAGAGAATCTTTTCAAGATCTTTCAGCGTCATATCCAGCAAAATACCCACCCGACTTGGGAGGGACTTTAGGAACCAAATATGGGCAACCGGAGCTGCAAGTTCAACGTGACCCATACGATCACGACGTACCTTGGAAAGGGTTACTTCAACGCCACATTTTTCACAGATAACGCCGCGGAATTTCATGCGCTTATACTTACCGCACAAGCATTCATAATCCTTTACAGGTCCAAAAATACGGGCACAGAAAAGGCCATCCCTTTCTGGCTTGAAGGTACGATAGTTAATGGTTTCTGGTTTTTTGACTTCGCCATAGGACCAAGACCGAATTCTTTCAGGGCTTGCAATCGAAACGCGAAGCTCCTCAAAATTCTGAGGGTTTTGAACTTGACCAAAAACTTTTTGCAGCTGATTACTCATATTCGGTGTCTCCTGCTAAATTAAAATAAAATGTATTCTCAATGCCCCCTCGATCACCCCGACTTTCGTCGGGATGGTCGGAAGAGAGGCAAATGAATGACTTATTCCTTCACGCCCCGGAAGTCCATGTTCAGACCTAGGGATTTGATTTCCTTGATCAACACATTAAAGGACTCTGGCATACCAACTTCGAAATCTCCAAGTTCCCGAACGATGGCATCATAGACCTTGGTACGGCCAGAAACGTCATCAGACTTCACTGTTAACATTTCTTGCAAGGTATAGGCTGCCCCGTAGGCCTCGAGTGCCCAGACTTCCATTTCTCCAAATCGCTGACCACCAAATTGGGCTTTACCACCCAAAGGTTGTTGGGTCACCAAGCTATATGGCCCGATGGAACGAGCATGGATCTTATCATCAACCAAGTGGTCCAGCTTCATGATGTACATGTACCCAACCGTGACAGGGCGTTCAAAAGGTTTCCCCGTTTGTCCATCAATCAAGGTGACTTGACCAGAGGTGTGTAGGCCTGCAATTTCCAATTCCTTGGTTACATCGTCAACCGAAGCCCCGTCAAACACAGGCGTTGCCATGGGAACACCACGGGACAAAACGCGGGCAAATTCATGAAGATCTGTTTTTAGAACCTCTTGCACATGTTTCCGATCCTCAGGACGGTTATAGATTTTTTCTATAACTCCCTTCAAATCCTTATCATTTGCTGATCCTTCTCGAACACAATCCAATATCTCCCGAACTTGCTCGCCCAAACCAGCTGCCGCCCATCCAAGATGGGTTTCCAAGATTTGCCCCACGTTCATACGAGAGGGAATACCCAGAGGGTTCAAAACCACATCCACAGGACGACCATCTTCAAGGTATGGCATATCTTCAATTGGTGTAATACGAGAGATCACCCCTTTGTTTCCATGTCGACCCGCCATTTTATCACCTGGTTGCAACTTACGTTTGACGGCAATAAAGACCTTGACCATTTTCATGACGCCTGGTGCCAATTCATCTCCTCGACGAATCTTGACAACTTTATTATCAAAACGCTTTTGCAGTTGATCCATGGTGGCATCAAAACGCTCAGAAATGGTTTCAATATCTGCCATGATCTTTTTGTCAGCAATCACAATTTGACGCCACTTAGCTTTGGGAAGTCCCTCTAGCAATTTTTCTGTAATAGCAGCCCCAACTTTTACGTCCTTAGGACCCTTGGCAACCTTATGTCCCAGGAGTAGTTCCTTGATACGCAAATAGAAGCTGCCTTCTAGAATCAAACGCTCCGCATTTCTGTCGCCCGCAAGCTGATCAACCTCTGCTTGTTCAATGGCAAGGGCACGTTCATCTTTATCAACGCCACGCCTAGAGAAGACACGCACGTCCACAATCGTTCCTGAAACTCCAGGAGGTACCCGAAGGGATGTATCCCGAACATCGGATGCCTTTTCACCAAAGATGGCCCGCAATAATTTTTCTTCTGGCGTCATAGGGGTTTCACCCTTGGGGGTGACTTTACCCACCAAGATATCGCCCGCTTTGACTTCGGCCCCGATATAAACAACACCTGTTTCATCAAGATGCCGCAGACCTTCTTCACTAATATTGGGAATATCGCGCGTGATTTCTTCATTGCCCAGTTTGGTATCCCGTGCCATCACTTCAAATTCATCAATGTGAATTGACGTGAAAACATCGTCCCGCACCAAGCGCTCAGAAATCATAATGGAGTCCTCAAAGTTGTATCCATTCCAGGACATGAAAGCAACCAACACGTTGCGTCCCAGGGCAAGTTCACCCCTGTCTGTGGAAGGCCCATCTGCAATCACATCGCCCACTTTAACATACTCGCCAACCTTGACCAATGGCTTTTGGTTGATACATGTATTTTGGTTGGACCTTTGGAATTTCTGTAGGTTGTAGATATCTACAGCAGAGGTTTCAAGCGATAAATCCTCGGTTGCCCGAATCACAATCCTTTTCGCATCCACTTGATCTACAATTCCCGTTCTACGAGCACATGTCGTTACCCCAGAATCAATAGCCACAATGCGTTCCATCCCGGTGCCTACCAAAGGCGCCTCGGCCTTTAATAAAGGAACAGCCTGACGTTGCATGTTTGATCCCATAAGGGCACGGTTTGCGTCATCATTTTCCAAGAAAGGAATCAAGGATGTTGCAACAGACACCAACTGCTTAGGCGACACATCAATCATGTCAATTTGTTCAGCAGGAACAGTAACAAATTCCCCACGTTGACGACAGCTTACAAGAGTATCCGTAATACGCCCTTTGTCATCTAGATTTGTATCGGCCTGGGCAATGGTATAACGACCCTCTTCCATAGCAGAAAGGTAAATGACCTCATCTGTTATTTTGAGATCTACAACCTTGCGATAAGGGCTTTCAATAAAGCCATACTTGTTAATACGCGCATAGGTCGCAAGGGAGTTAATCAAACCAATGTTTGGACCTTCTGGTGTTTCAATTGGACAAATACGACCATAATGGGTTGGATGCACATCGCGCACTTCAAAACCAGCACGTTCACGAGTCAGACCACCTGGGCCCAACGCAGACAAACGACGCTTATGGGTAATTTCTGAAAGGGGATTGGTTTGATCCATAAACTGGGATAACTGGGACGAGTTAAAGAAATCTCGAATAGCCGCAGCCGCTGGTTTTGCATTGATCAAATCATGAGGCATTGTAATCTCTAGATCAACAGACGCCATTCTTTCCCTGACGGAACGATCTACGCGCAACAACCCAATACGATACTGATTTTCCAACAATTCACCCACAGACCGCACACGGCGGTTGGCCAAGTGGTCGATATCGTCCACTTCACCCTGACCATCTCTGAGAGCCACAAGGGTCTTAAGAATGGCAAGAATATCAGTTTTTGATAGCACACCAACGTCATCAGGCGTGGTCAAACCAAGACGAGCATTTAACTTCACACGTCCCACATCCGAAAGATCATATCTTTCAGAATCGAAGAATAATCCATGGAATAATGCTTCAGCACTTTCTAATGTTGGTGGTTCACCAGGACGCATAACGCGGTAGATATCCAAAAGGGCATCTTCGCGATTTTTGTTTTTATCTGCCGCAAGGGTATTACGAATATGGGCCCCCACGTTAATGTGATCAATTGCCAATGTGGAAATAGACTTTGCTTTGGACTCTTGAATCTTATCAAGGAGAACCTTGGTGATTTCATCTCCTGCTTCTGCCAAAATTTCCCCAGTTTCAGGATTCACAAAATCTTGAGACAAATACCGGCCAATGATCTCATCAGCTGAAATCAAGATCTCTTTATGACCTTTTTCTGCCAACTGACGCCTTAAACGTGGGGTAATCTTCTGCCCCACTGCAATAATAACTTCCCGAGTTTCTGCATCAATGACATCACGCAATACCTTTACCCCACGCCATTTTTCTGGAGAAAATGGAATCTTCCATCCATCCTTAAGCTTGGTGCAAACAACCACATCATAAAAAGTCGATAGAATTTCAGCACGTGACATACCTTTAGTCATGTCCTCAGGAAGAGGTTTTCCTTTTTTAGCATTTTCAAGACGCAATTTTTCTGTCGCGTCACTATCAAGGGCCATCATAAAGGTAGTAGCCAAAAGTTTACGTCTACGATCAATACGGACATTCACAAGATCTTTGGTATCAAACTCAAAATCCAACCAGGATCCACGATAAGGAATTACACGGGCAGCAAACAATAGTTTACCAGAGGTGTGTGTTTTCCCATCATCATGATCAAAAAACACGCCAGGAGACCTGTGCATTTGGGAAACAATAACCCGTTCTGTCCCATTGATAATAAACGTTGCCTCTTCGGTCATCAATGGCATATCGCCTACATAAACCTCTTGCTCTTTAACGTCTCTAATGGACCGAGCATGGGTAGTTTCATCGATATCCCAAACAACCAAACGCAAAGTTACGCGTAAAGAGGAAGCATACGTTAGCCCCCTCTGACGACATTCATCAATGTCATACTTAGGTTCATCAAAATCATAGCGCACGAACTCTAATTGGGCACGCTCTGAAAAATCTTTAATGGGAAAAACAGATTTAAAAACCCCCTGTAGACCAATATCTTTACGGTCTTCGGGTTTGATATAAAACTGTAGGAAATTCTCATAGGATAGCTTTTGTACCTCTATAAGATTTGGCATAGGCGTCACTTCTGAAATGTGACCAAAATTCTTACGAATCCATCGTGCAGCTGACTGTGACATATGAACCTCTTCTGATTATAAAACCTCGTGATAACACTTCTTTTTGAGAGGACAACCCTTAGCCCCCTTGAAAAAGTCAAAAACACTGTCATCCAAAACCAAAGAGCCCTTACGGGTACGCAAGGATGACTGACTGGGATGACATCGCTAGGGGCATTAACCCTGGAAAAGCCAAAGACTGTCCCTAAAAAATATGAGAAAGCACATCACCAGGTATACCCCCTGGTGATGCACTTTCAAAATCAAATGACGTAGCGTATGCTGCGCTTATAGGTTAAATTACTTAAGTTCAACCTTTGCACCTGCATCCTCGAGTTGCTTCTTAATTTTTTCAGCTTCATCCTTGGATACGCCTTCTTTTACAGGCTTTGGAGCGCCTTCAACTAAGTCCTTAGCTTCTTTCAAGCCAAGACCTGTAATAGCGCGCACTTCTTTAATGGCATTAATCTTGTTTTCTCCACCGGACACCAGGATAACATCAAACTCTGTTTTTTCAGCAGTAGCTTCACCAGCAGCTACCGGACCAGCTGCAGCAGCAGCAACAGGAGCAGCAGCAGAAACACCCCAATGGGTTTCCAACAACTTAACCAATTCAGATGCTTCAAGCACTGTTAACTTGGACAAACTTTCAACGATTTTTTCTAAAGACATTTTATTCTCCTTTTAATAACAACAATTTATTTTTTCGCGTATGCGGAAACAACTTGAACCACTTGACGTGCTGGTGCCTGTATAACAGATGCCAACTGACGTGCCGGAGCCTGAATTGTCCCCATAAGTTTTGCACGCAATTCGTCCAAAGATGGCAACTTCGCAAGGGCCTTTACTTGTTGTTCTGACAACAATTTTTCCCCCAAAGCACCACCCACCACTTGTAACTTTTCATTTTTTTCAGAAAAGTTAATAGCGACCTTTGCAGCTGCAACCGAATCCACAGAATAAGCAATAGCTGTGGGGCCTGACAGCAAATCAATAGCTGATGAAAATTTTGTATCCTTAAAGGCGATACGAGCTAGGGTGTTTTTGACAACCTTAAATTCAGCATTCGCCTCGCGCATCTGATTTCTAAGATTGGTAGCCTCAGAAACTGTCAACCCAGATTGACGTGCAATCACGACAAGGGCAGCAGAACTAAGGTGTTCCTGCAAGGATGAAATAAACTCTTCTTTTTCGCGACGATTCATTGGAGATGACCCCATTTAATTGAATAATTGAACGTAAACAACAAAACAACTTAACAAATCAAAGAAACAGGATCTTTAAAAAAAGACTTTAGAGTGCATACACTCCAAAATAAAAACCTATCTCATATGGGAAAATTTAATTATGGCAACGGCCACAATCCCACAATCTTCGATATGCAATTGAATAAACTACGTCGATTTATACTGACCCTCTCCCCCCCTGTCAAGGGCTTTTTTTAAAAAATTATGACAGCTCCCTTCAGTTGGGGTGGGCTTGGGACTTGAAAATCTTTTCCCGGATCCACTTTAGCCAGGAGGCATTATAGAACTTTCTCTCAATTTTACTCATGCGTATATAGCGGATATCAGGAAGTAAAGATTCATAAATGTAGGAGGGATCATGGGCAAAGGGCTTTCGATGTCTCCAAATCAAGAAGTCTTTATGGAGACTAGAATCATAGGGGATCAAATATTTTCCTTTAGGGTCCCGACTATACAGAACTGATAAAATAGCCAAATCATGGAGATGATTTTTAAACTCTGGAAGCTCTGGTTGACTACTAGGACCTTGAATTAATAAAGAAGGATCTAACATATAGTGTAGCCAAGTTTCTATAAAGGTGCGAGACTCCTTATTATTTTTAACGACTAAGAATCCTCCCAACAGGGTGGGGCCATTATGGCATTTTGGTTCATCGCAATCCAAGCGAAGGAAAACTTCACGTTTGACTGCCTTGTTTGCAACACCATAAACTTTCGTGTCTTCATAATAGGCTAAAAGGATGGAATATTGTTTTGTTAAGTCAATCAAGGGCATTAAAGACCCTCTGATCGTGAATCCCACATCACAATAGATAATAACGGCATTTTCAGGCGCCCTTTTCATTGCATCCAAAATAATCCAGGGTTTCCATAACCAATATCCTGCCCCTTGTTTTTGATTTAAGGTAAGTTTATTTTTTTCGACGAACTGGGGATCCAGCATCGACCGCCTATAGTTCATAATGACATCCACACCTCTTCCCAAAGCGGATTGGGCAAGAGCATATTGATTTCTAAAAAACACCTCATGCCCATCTGCATAGGACACTAAGTATACAGGGGGGCGCCCCGCAGCCACCTGAGGATTCAGATCTAAGTTTGCTAAAGGATCCAAAGGTTTTGTGGAAATATCAGTGAGGAAAATTAATTTTTGGGCGGTGTAGAGTAAAAAAGAAAGAACCCCAAAGGCAACAAGGGAGGTTACTAAAAGGATATAAAATTTTTTCCGATAACTCATCTAAATTCCTTTCTAAAATAATACAGGGAGACTGCCATATTCAAATAGGGGCTGCAACTTAAAAAGGAATGCACGCCCTATTATCTTATGTCCTTTTAAAAATAATCCTGATTACAAAACTAATCCCCAGGAAATAAAGGGGCATAGGAAACAATGTATCGTTATGAAAGCACCCCATCCCAAAGGTGCATAAAGAAATAGTAGCATAGTAAAAAAATCCAAATAAAGCAGAGGCTGTGCCAATGTTATTTTTATATTTTTCTAAAGCAAGAGACATGCCTGTAGGAAGGATGATTCCGTTTCCCACCATAATTCCCATCATATGGATAAGACTGATGGTAATATTTATCACTCTAGGTGCCTCTAAAAAATACCCCAAAATAATACATCCAACAAAGCTGGCAGATCCAATCACAATTATTTTTGACCCAAGATTTAGGATTTCTGGAGAGAGTAAGCGATCGTGAAGTCGCCGGGCAAGATAGGCACCCATTGCCGCACTCATGACAACGAAAAAAAGGCTTAGTCCATATAGAGAAGGGGTTAGACCCAAAAGCTGAAAATAAAAAGGCCCTTCGGCGTAATAGCTAAACCCTAGCCCATGGGATCCGCCAATAATCAGAGCAAAACAAATGACTCTGGAATCCTTGATCATCTCTTTGAGCGTTGCCAAGATAGAAATGTTTCCCCGATTTTCTAAAGCAAGAGTTTCTGTAATTTTTACGAAACTCAATCCTAAAAAGCATAGGCCTAAAAAAATGAGTAACAAGAATATGGAGGCCCAACCAAAATATTGATCTAATACTCCCCCAGCCATTGATCCAATGGCCCCGAGAGAAGCAACTGTAACTCCCATTGTTGAAAAGGCTTTTCCTCGTTTGGATCCAGAAAATGTATCACGACACATGGCATGGCCCAAGACGATACAAGCACTTCCTCCGAAGGCTTGGACAAGCCGGCTGATCATAAGCATGAAAATAGACACAGAAAAATAACACCCAACACACCCTAAGATATAAAAGGTAAGCCCTATTAACATACAAGGCTTACGACCATGTGTATCGGAGAGCTTCCCCCAAAATAGGGTGCCAATGCCAATGCCCATAAGGTATACTGTAAGGGTATACTCCGCCCAAGATTTTTTAATAGACAGAAAAGAGGCGACATCTGGTAAAGACGGTGTATAAAGGCCTTCAGAAAATTGAGGCAATCCTACAATAAGGAAAAGGAGCCATAAAGCGGGGAAAGAAGTTTTTTTCATATGCTCCTTTTACTCTCCTTGGTCTCCAAGATCAATCCTGCAAAAAAGGAGGGATCTATTTTCTTGCCTTACCACCCGACATTAAAAAGAAAGCAACAAATCTTACGGGGGAAAAATAAAGAGAAAGAGGAGGAAAGGAATAGAAGGAAGAAAAGAAATCGGGGGTGGCGAGGGGCTTTTTCATTTTACCACATATTGGTTTTTTAAACCACCCCGGCGACTCGCCACGGCATAGCCGAAGGCGTAGCCGGGAA
>CAYOCE010000022.1:0-20159 GCA_964402405.1 uncultured Hyphomicrobiales bacterium
CATGGGGATATTGGTCCTATCAGCGATACCCTTGAGTGTTTTAATACATACGTGGATATTTTTAATACCATCCCTGGGCAACCTGCGAGAAATATTACCGATTTGATTCCCAAGGTACGTTTTCCTAGACAGTATAAACTTAATTTATCTGGAAAAGGAATCACGGCCCCAGTCCTCACAGACATTCTTAATGGTTTTGCCGATTTTACTGATGCAGAAAACAAAAAAATAGAGCTGATGGAGATTGATCTCTCCAATAACATGGGCGGCAAAGATGGAGATGAAGCTATTTATAATCTCAGTAGAGCTATAGGAAGACACACTTCTTTGCGATCTCTTAATTTTGGAGAAAATTTACTAGAAAATCCCCCTTTTCAAACAGCTCAAAGTACTATTTATATGGCGGAATGCTTAAGAAATTTAACAAAACTGGCGTTTTTGGATCTTAGTGGAAATAATATTGCACAAAAAGATGATATTGATGACCAAGGAACTATGGCATTGGGGCAAAGTCTAAAAAATCTTTTATCTCTTCGTACGATCAACTTGAGTGGTAATCTTATTGGAGGAAATATTAACCCTCGTGGAACCCAAGCGATTGCTGAAGGGATAGGATATTTATCATCTCTCACTAGTCTCAATTTAGGAGGTAATCATATTGGTTATTATGATTCCAATCTTATGAGCGTTATGGGAACAATTGCTCTTGGAGAAGGAATTGGTCATTTAGATAACCTAGAGAGTCTTAATATGGGAAGTAATCACATCGGACATAGTGATTATTCCAATCCTAATGGAACAGTTTATCTTTCTATGGGGATCGGAAAATTAAGACGATTACAGGTTCTTTGGTTGCATGGTTCTAATTATATTGGATCTGGTGATTACTCCAATCCAGAAGGAACCATTGCTTTTGGAGAAAATATTGGAAATCTTCTTCAATTAAAAGAACTATGTTTAGCCGATAATTGGATTGGATATTATGATAATATTAATTCAAGTGGGACAAGATCTATATCAAAAGGTCTCAGTCAACTTGTCAATTTAGAACAATTTACTTTATTATCTGCACCCCCATTTAAATGGACTCAGTCCTCTCCATATCCAATGCCTAATGTAACATTTGCTTTAATTAACGAGGGACTTAAAAATACAAAAATTAAGCTCCTTTTTTTAATTGATGAAAATTCTGTTAATTCCTTTTTTGATCAAATTCCTATCACTACGACTTTAATTAATATGGTAAACAGATTTCCAGTACCCAGTATTAGCACAGCGATGGCTGTGACAAAGCGCTTAAAGCAATTTGCTAACATTACAGATCTTAATTTAGGTGGAAATCTATTAGGGTTAACCCCTGACTCTTTGGCAATTTTGGGGGAATTTTTGTCTTATTTTCAAAAATTAAAAACTCTTAATCTGAGGGGCAATGCACTAGGATTTTTTGATATAATTAATTCACAGGGGACAATTGCTCTTGGTAAGGGAATTGGTCAGCTTTCTAGCTTAGAAACCCTTAATTTGAGAACAAACAATATTGGATTGCGTGATGATCATGATGACCGGGGTACTATTGCCTTGGGAGAAGGAGTTGGACAGCTTTCTAACCTAAAATGTCTTAATTTAGATGCTAATGATTTATTTGAAAGAAAAACAAACACTGCAGGAGTCATCACGTTTGCAACTAATATAGGTAAGCTTACTAACTTAGAAAATCTTTTTTTAAATCAAAACGCAATTGGCGTAACCACTAATCTTACAGAAGGCATTATTGTTTTGGGCAAATCAATTGGACAGCTTTCTAACCTAAAATGTCTTGATTTAGGAATTAACAATATTGGAGAATGTGATACTACCAAAACTGGGGCATGTGATTATATTGATGAACGAGGAACAATTGCAATTGGAGAAGGAATTAAAAAATTATCTCAGTTAACATCATTAGATTTAGGAATTAACTATCTTGGCTATAATGATACATATGATGTGGGGGCGACTGCTATTATGGAAGCAATTGGATCCCTTGAGGAATTATTATACCTAAACCTACAAAGTTGGCCTAATTTTGGATTTGGATCACCGAATGCAACCCGTGCTTTGGCAAAGAGTCTTTTGAGTACAAAAAAACTAAATATCTTAAACCTTAGATTTAATCGAATTGGGTCTTTAGGGCCAGAAGAGCCGCTTGCTATTCTACAAGCATTGACCACTTCTCACTCTCAAAATCTTACTCTTAATGTGCAGGGAATGACAAATATTACATGGGTGGATGCGGCTCAAGTTCTCGCTGCCATTAAAGGTCAACAAGTTCGTGAAGGATGCGATCAACAAAAGTGTTTTGATAGAAGTGCTGTTCAAAGTGTATCATCAGAAAAACTTTCTTTTGAGTCAAATTCTTTACCTTCAGATTCTTCCTGGGATCAATTTTCCGCAGGACAACGAAGAACTCTATCGACTTCTTTTGGAAGAGAAAACGGGCAAGCTATTTATAAAGGATTGGCCCTGGAGGTTTCTGAAGAGGATGAGGGTGAAGTAAAACCAAATCTTCAAGGTCAAGAGAATCCATCAAGATCACTCGCTGAAGAACAGGCTCCTGATCTTCAATCCCAACAAAAAGCTGAAACCTTAGATCTTCTTGAAACTTTGTCTTTTGAAGAAGAACCAACCTCCTTCTTTTTAACCAGATGGGGCAGGGGGGTTGGAAGATTTATCTCAAGCTCCTGGCAATCCACAAAAGAAACAACTTGGTCTTATTGGGACTCCACCTGGGATTGGATTACAGGGAAGGTAACACGTTATGCTACCCATGTTGTAACTGACAATGAGAGTTATTTTCCCAATGGTAATAATCCTAAAGTACGGGATTGGCCTTCAAAATCAACTTATTCTAATAGAACTTCCTTACATGGTGGTGGTATTCCAGCCTTACCCCCAGGAGCGCACTTTGCAGCTTTGCCCTAGTAAAGGGCCTTGGGATGTCAATATCAATTTCTTCATTCCGACAAAAAACCCCAAATTGCAATTGAAGCGAAAATTTCTACTTTGATTGATAAACAAGATCTGAGGGGTTTAATAGAATTTACTAAAGAACATAAGCCAAAAAAATCCATTGTTGTATCTCAGGATACGAATATGAGAGTGTTAACAATAGATGATATTCAAATTCATATCATGCCTATAGAGAAATTTTTAAAAGAGCTGTGGGCAGGAAATGTTTTAGAATGATTGAGATAGTTTTATCAGCGCTTATATATACTCGTGAAAATAGGGATTCATTTTCGGGGTATATTAATCTCAGAGATATAGGTACTCCTTCTTTGATCACCCACCACAGAGGTTTTGGTGGATTATTAAGGGATCTTTTAATTGGTTAAAAATGATTAGCTCACGTTTTCATTTCATTTGGATTCAAACCCCATCAATTATTATCCGTTTTTTAGTTTTTCATCACATAATCTTTTACAAATGGGTGTTCAGATCCGTAGATGGTGGAAAAGATTGGAGTGCCATGGTTGAGGTATTGTTTCATATCAGCTTTAGTTGGAGTTTTTGTGAAATCAATCTCAACAAAAACGCCTTTGGATTCTAAATCCTTATATTCCTTTTCTTCCAAAATTATGTTTATTTTTCTTGGTGACAGTATTCATGTACCTTAAGCCCATCATATCCTGTGTCACCAAGGACTTCTTCACTAAAACTAGGATCAGCTTCTTCTAGTAAAGAAGGGACGCAGCTTTTATCTGATGTTTTATGGTCTGTCATCTGGGAAGCGTGGACAAAGCCTTTTGCATCAACTCCTATGTGTATCTTACGCCAGATTTTTCTAGCATATATTTTCCCTTTCTTTGTTTTAAGCCATTCTTTTTCTCCATAAACCTTAAGTCCACTACTATCAAGAACAAGATAAATATTCTCTTTTAAAGAGGAAAATTTGATAGACGAAAGGGCACTAGCCATCCGCCGAGAAAGCCGACTAAATTCTGGGACCATAAGAGCTATCTTAGAAGCCTAAACAAGGAAACCATAAAACCTTCTAATTGCCGTAGAGCTAGTTTAAAAATGTGACGAACTGTAGCGAGGAGCTTTATACAAGCCTCTGAATAAATGAAGGGGCGTCCTCTTTTTCTATTGGATGAAAGTGGTTCATACCAAGTATTTTCAAAGCCTTCTTCAACCCAAACACTTAAAGACCCTCTTTTCTTTAAAGCAGCATTATATTCTTTCCAATTGGTAACCCGATATTTCTTCTCATCGTACTCACCCTTGCTTTCAGCTCAGTTTATTCTTGTTCGTAAAATACCCCATCCCAAAGATTTAAGCAACAAAGCCCCTATTTTTCAACAAAGTTGATTTGTGGGAAGGTTCCTTTATGTTTAATAGTCTACAAATAGAACAACAGAGACCTAAATCCATATTTATCAATCATATAATATTACCTAATAAATAAACTCCAGAAAAAGAGAAAGAAACTGTTGATTTTAGTCTCCTAATAAGTAAAATAGCGTCTACGTAAATATAGTACATATCTTAAAGGGGGATACCATGAAGAAATGTTTCGAGTATGTTTTAAGTGCTAAGATTGTTTTGGCTTTAGCAAACAAGACGTCCCATTCTGTAGATCACGCAAACCTTTTAGCTGGTATTTCGATGCAACGTTAGTATGTTTTTTCCTGCGTTAGAGATTAAAATAGCTCATTAACGAAAATTTAACTTAATATTTAAGGAAATATCCTCATGAAGATCTTTTTCCACATTCTAAGATTTAGCCTCATTAGTCTATTACTATGCCCTTTTGATAATTCTGTTGTCCAATCGGCAGGAATGCAAGAAAGAATGGAGGTAGAGGGAGATGATCTTGATAGTGAATCAATGCTTATGGCGGTGGATGGACGTAATAGCAGAGGGATTCCCCTAGGTTTGGATGAAGCGTCTATGAGTGGAATGACGTTTCCCAGTGTTAGTCTTCCTGATTTGCCGCGTAGCCGTCACTATGCAAAACTTATAAATATTTTGAAGATTCGTCCTTACTTTCGAAAGAAATGCCTGGTAATAACCCCGGATAGTGTGGATCCCCTTTTAAGGGCTGTAAGTCAACATCAAGAATCTTTTTTCCAGTATGAGGGTGGTATTGTTGTACACATGGGCGTTGATCCTGACAAGAATGAACAGATTTTAAGAATCTTTAAAAGCGTCTCCAAAATAGAAGTTTTAAAGCCAGAAGGATTCCTTTTAGAGAAAGGTTATATTAATAGGGTTTTGCAACATAGCTTGCAGTTCTATGACAATCTAAGAGAGCTACATTTAAAATTATTAAATGTGCCTGAAGAAGATCTTTTAGAACTCTTTGATCCTGATAATTTCGGGTCTCCAGAAAAACTAAGAGTTGTTGATTTGGAAGGAAGTGAAATGACCCCTGAAAACGTTCAAAACATTAAGCGTAATTTTCCCAACCTACAACAATTTAGTATTGCAGACAAAAACCCTGAAGTACTTTTCATAGAGCCCCAAGTACCTCGTGCTCCAGAGCCCTCCATAGAGGAAGAAGAAAAAAGGGCCCACATAGAAGAGGTTAAAGAGCGCTTTAAAGCAGCAGAATCTTTGTATATAGGCATTTGCCATGGACAAAAGAATCTCTTGGACACGCTTTTAAAGCAGTCCCACGAAGGATGTAAAGAGGCAGAGCTCTATCTTGCTTTCTCTTATTTGTCTCTTGGTAATATGTTTGAAGCAAGACCCCTTTTTTCTAATGTAAAAGGATATCTTGAGAGGTATGAACAAGACAACATCCCTGAAGTGCAAAATGCCTTGGGGTATATGTACCTTCATGGTATATCCGTGGATAGAAACGACGAAAAAGCTCAGCATCTTTTAAAATCTGCTGCTGATCAAGACCACGGCTTTGCAAAAATGAATCTGGGCGGCATCTATTATGGAGATGACAGTCTAGGGAATAACATAGAAAAAGCCTTGGAACTTTTTATATATAGTGCGGACAGAGGAAATTTTCTTTCACAAACAACGTTATCTAATATTTACCAATCTCAAGATTGGTCTCAAGAGAAAGGAGAGAGAGTCCTCCGCTTTTTAAGAGGCTCTGCAAGTGAAAACCATCCCTCTGCGCAGTATACCTTGAGTCTTGTTCTCTCAAACTCTAAAAATCCGCACGCAAACTTAGAGGAAAGTCATCGCCTTTTAGAAACTTCCGCAAATCAAGCATATGACCTTGCTCAATACGAGCTTGGGCTTAGATATTTGGAAGGAAATGGAGGTGTGCCAAAAAACATAGAAACAGCCATCAGGTTTTTAACAGCTGCCGCAAACACATCCTATGCCCCTGCTCAGTATCAACTAGCGACCATGTATTGGGAGGGGAATGGCGTGGCAGAAGACATCGAAAAGGCTCTGGAATTATTTATTAACTCTGCAGATGAAGGATATTCTTTTTCACAAAACAAATTATTTAGTATTTGCCAATCGCAAGATTGGTCTCAAGAGAAAGGAGAGAGAGTCCTCCGCTTTTTAAGAGGCTCTGCAAGTGAAAACCATCCCTCTGCGCAGTATACCTTGAGTCTTGTTCTCTCAAACTCTAAAAATCCGCACGCAAACTTAGAGGAAAGTCATCGCCTTTTAGAAACTTCCGCAAATCAAGCATATGACCTTGCTCAATACGAGCTTGGGCTTAGATATTTGGAAGGAAATGGAGGTGTGCCAAAAAACATAGAAACAGCCATCAGGTTTTTAACAGCTGCCGCAAACACATCCTATGCCCCTGCTCAGTATCAACTAGCGACCATGTATTGGGAGGGGAATGGCGTGGCAGAAGACATCGAAAAGGCTCTGGAATTATTTATTAACTCTGCAGATGAAGGATATTCTTTTTCACAAAACAAATTATTTAGTATTTGCCAATCGCAAGATTGGTCTCAAGAAACAGGAGAGAGGATCTTCCGCTTTTTAAGAGACTCTGCAATTGAAAACCATCTCTCTGCGCAGTATACGTTGGGTCTTATTCTCTCAAACCCTGGAAATCCACACGCAAACTTAGAAGAAAGTCATCGCTTTTTAGAAGCTTCTGCGAAACAAGGATATAATTTTGCTCAATACAAACTTGGGATTCGGTATTTGAATGAGCAACATATTCCGGAAAAGCTAAAAGCAGCTGTTGACCTATTAACAGCTGCTGCAAATAAAATGTATTCTCCTGCCCAGCATCAACTGGCGACCATGTATTGGAAGGGAACTCACGTGAATAAGGATTTGGAAAAATCTCTAAAGTTTTTCATCTCTGCTGCTGATAATAGGCATCTCGTTTCCCAAGAGTCACTTCATAGCATGTTCGTTCCTCGGATTTGGGAAAATGAGGAGGGAGAACAGGTTAGGATTCTCCTTAAGGATTTTGCAGATCAAGGCTATGCCTCGGCACAATATGCGTTGGCGCGTATCCTTTTGGATTCTGGGAACCCTCGTATGGATGTGGCAGAAGGCTTGCAGCTATTAAATACCTCTGCACACCAAAAGTATGCTTTTGCTCAATATACTCTTGGACATAAATATTTAAAAGGGGAAGGCATCAACCGAGAAAAAGAAAGGGGAGTAGGTTTTTTAACAGCCGCTGCTAACCAAGGAAACAAGTTCGCCCAATCTGAATTAGGAATTGCTTATTTAAGAGGAGAAATAGATGGCAGAAAAAATTTAGAAAAGGCTATTCCTCTTTTAACAAAGGCTGCAAAACAAGGATCTGCAGATGCTGCATATGCTCTGGGAGAAGTGTATCAGGGGCATGACCGAGGGGAGCCAAATCTTCCAGCGGCTGTAAAATATTACCAACTTGCTGCTGATAAGGGGCATGTGATGGCTCTTTATAAACTTGGTTTCATGTACGCACAAGGTAGAGGTGTGAATCGAGACGAAGCAAAAGCTTTAGAGTTGCACCGTCGTGTTGCCCAAGAAGGGGGTGTAGAGGTGCAGTGTGAGCTTGCAGAGGAGTACAGAAAAGGTCGACGTGTTGCTAGAAATATAGATATAGCGGATGAATTTCTTCATCTTGCTGCCGATGAGGGGCAATATGTAGAAGCCCAATATGCTCTTGGAAAAATATATCAAGGTTTGGGGCGGGAACCAAATCTTCCAGAGGCTGTAAGATATTATCAACTTGCTGCTGATAAGGGTCATGTGATGGCTCTTTATAAACTTGGTTTGATGTACGCACAAGGTAGAAGTGTGGATCGAGACGAAGTAAAGGCCTTAGAGTTGCACCGTCGTGCTGCCCAGGGGGGAGATGCAAAAATGCAATTTAAATTGGGAGAAGATTATCAAATGGGCCGTGGGGTTACAGAAAACCTAGCAGTAGCAGTAGAATTTTACCAACTTGCTTCTGACCAAAATTATGGAAATGCCCAGTGTAACTTAGGAATTATGTATGCAAAAGGTGAAGGTGTTGATAGAAACCCTGAAGAGGCTTTAAGATTGCTACGAGCAGCAATACAAGCAGTACCCCGCCCTTATTATCATGGCCTTGACAGAGATCTTTACAACTTTGGGAATATATACAAGAACGGGACACATAACATCCCTATAAACCTGGAGATTGCCCAAAGATTTTATGAACTTGCAAAGAATTTGGGACATTCAAAGGCAACATTAGAGTTTTACCAATTACATGCCAATCAAGGCGATAGCGACGCTCAATACCAATTGGGGTTGATATACAAAGAAGGAAAAGGCGTTGATAAGAATGACGAAAAAGCTTTGAAGTTTTTTTCTTTAGCTGCAGACCAGGGTCATGCCGATGCAAAAAGAGAAAAAAGAAATGCTATAAGAAGACTTGCTAGAAAAGACAAAGGGCCGGTGTGATATTATGATAATGAATGAAAAAGGAGACTCAGAATGATAAAATATTTAGGGACTTTTCTAAGCATCTGCCTCTTTTTTTTAGAAAGTCAGGCTATGTTAAGAGGGGAGGAGTTAGAAGAGAGGGATCACCACCTTTTCTTAAGTGTTGTGTCTCACCAAAATACCCACAAAAGGGATCGCGAGCACTTATTGCAAATTCTTTCAAGAGAAGGTGAACAATATGCGCAAGCCAAAGATAGTCACGGAAAATCCTTCCTAGCAATCGCTTGCCACTATGGAGACGATGAAGTTGTTAATCTTCTCTTACAAAATAATGCGGATCCCAATGACCGAGGAGATAATGGGGTGACGGCTTTATATGTGGCCATTCAAGGGAATAAGGCTCCTATTGAACAGTACATAAAAATTATAGCCACTCTTTTAGAGAAAGGGGCAGACCCCAACATAGCAGATCAAAAGGGGATAAGTCCCCTTTATTTATCTAGTAAAAAGGGGAATGAAGAGATGGTTGATCTTCTCTTGAAAAAGGGAGCTGAGGTGAATTTTGTAGAAAATACAAATGAAGAATCACCTTTATTTATTGCAGCGAAAAAAGGGCGTTTAGGCGCTCTTATACGCTTAATTAATGCTGGGGCCAATGTTAACATGAGAAACCGCTGTGGTATTACCCCCTTGCTCATTGCTATTTACGAAAACAAAAAAAGTGCGATGGAAGAGCTTTTAGCAAGAGGGGCAGATCCCAATACTATGGCTGAAGACACTACTGCCTTGCAACTGGCAACCCTTAAAGGACACAGGGATATGGTGGTGCCTCTTATTCAAAAAGGGGCTCAGATCTTTTATAGGGAACCTACCCCCTCAAGAAATGCCACTTACTTAAATTATACAAAAGAAGGGGGCATCGAACGTGAAGAGTTCTTACTACTTGCTTTAACTGCTTATGATCCCTTGGCACGGGAAACAAGAGAAGAAGAACCCATTTATAATACAGGGCGTATTTATGAAATGATTGGAACTTCGGAATATCTAAAGAGAGCTGTTAGTTGGTATGAGTATCTTCTGAAAATTAATCCAAACCATAAAGGGGCTAATTTTCGCTTAGGCGTTCTTTATGAAAAAGGATTGGGTGTTGGAAAAAATCTAGACAAGGCCATGGAATATTATAGGGCGGCTGCTCAATTAGGGCATGAGGTGGCTGGGATTCGGCTACATCTTTATCAGAATACGGTTACTGATGAAGGGTACTATAAGCTAATCGATTTAAAGCGGGATATTCAAGAAAAATTTCTAGAAGCACAAGAAAAACTGAATGCAGAAATAAGGCAGGGGTATACCATTAGAAAAAACCCAGATGTAGCATATATAGAACCAGCAGATGTTGGGAGCGGCTCCATTCTGTTTAACCTGGGTCAAGATTATATTGATTGTAGGGACGTGTTAGAGAAAGTTTTACTCGCCCATTGTCAAGATTTTTTAAAAATAAATTATGATTTTATCCCTGTAGATCCTTTCTTAAGCGAGTATAACATCAGTTTTGAGGGAGAGGAAGAGGAAGAGGAAGAAATAGGGCAGTCAGCAATAGATAATCTTAAGGAGATTCTGAAAAAGACATTAGTCACAATGCTCGAGCCCAATGATAAGTTTGACCCAGTGGGCGATTTTGAAGAAGCATGGGGTAATATTTTTTGGAACCCCCAGGATAGAATCATGAAGAAAAAATTCATGTGGGTATATTGTAAACACATGGAGCAAGGCCTTAAAGAGGGAGGCCTGGAAGAACGCGTAAAATGGGAGTTTGCTTTAAAAATTTCTCAAAATGCGGGACGCTGCGCGGATGGTCAGTCACAATACCTGGATGGGCAAATTGCTTACTTTCTTAGGGGAGGAAGCGAGGGCAAGACAGTAGGGGGACTAATCAGTCAAGTTATTCAATCCTACAAACAAGATTTTATAGAAAAGCATAAAGATCCTCTTGCTGAGGCAGAAGAAAAAGCAACGGAAGTGCCCGTTCTTTTAAGGGAACGCATGAGATTTCCTCTGGGGCTTATTGGCAAATTCCATCACCCCACATATGCAGAATTAGGATGTGGGCAGAAACGTAAATATTCACCTGCCCATGTGATGAATCTTTTTTTAGAGGGAGGAGCGATTCGTTTTCAGAGAGGCCGTGTTGTCCATCATACAGAATCAATTGAAAAATATACGCCTTCTCTTCTAGTGAGGCTCATGGTTAAAGCTTATCAAGAGAACCGCATAAAAAACGCCTCCCTTCAAGAGTGGATCGAAAAACATGAGAAACTGGGTCCCATATATCGAGATGCCTTTACCATGATGGAGGATCATGCTTATTTTAATGTAAGCGTTGCTGACGGGCATCATTATTTTACCCCCCTCTTCTTTGAACAACTTTTAATAGACCATGGTTTTTTAATTAAATCTGAGGTGTGAGTAGATGAGGGGCATCATTCCAACGACAATAAAATTTTAATCGCGAGAGAGGGAAAAAAAGATGCTGAAAATATTCTTTAAAAAAATTCTTTCCTATTTTTTTCTATTACAGCTTATACTTCATCCAATTTATGGGATGGAAGGCGAGGATCTTGCAGGACCAAGTGCTTCTGGAAGTGTTGTCCCTGATGCCTTAGATGTTTTCCAAAAGAGTGATCAAGGGTATGAAGAGTTTTATGAAAGGATTGGCTACCAATTTAATAATCCACAACTATTGACTTTAGCAATTACCCATAATCAAGAAGATATTGGGGGTACTCTTTCTTCCCGGGGAAATGAAAGGTTTGAATTTTTAGGAGATGCAGTCCTTGAAGTTAGTTTAAAGCAACAGTTATGGGCAAAAGTGCCAATTACTCATTTCCATGAACTCCCTCAAATATATAGTGAGCTAAGTAAAAACGAAAGTTTAGCTGAAATCTGCGATTATTTGGGCCTTGATAGGCTGGCGACCTTTCCCAGTTTATCTTCTTTACCTCGAAAAAACCCTAAAAGGAATCCTATCTTAGATGCCAAGGCTGATCGTCTGGAGGCATTAGTAGGGGCAATGTACCTAGATGGAGGACTTGCCCCCGTTAATTCTTTTGTGACACAATTTTGGTTTAGACGAGACGATTCTCCCTACGCCAGACTTGCTCTTGGATTTGGTGGCAATGAAGGAGGAAGCGGTAATTCAGAAAATAGTTATCAGTTTAGCAATACTTGGATGTTTTTGATGGCTCTTAAAAAACCTATTCCTTCAGATTTTTTAGGAGAGGGGATTTTTAAATGGGTAATGGCTGAGTATTTTTATCGACGCTTTCCCCAGCTTCCTGAAGGAGAACTGGCCAAAAAATTACAAGTAGTAACTAAAAAGCAAAATCTACCAACTTCTATCACTGTAGATACTATGCCCATACCCACAAGTAATCTGATGGCAAGTATTGGGGCAATTTATCTGGATGCTGGGTTAGAGAAGGCTAGGTCCTTCATTTTATGGCATTGGACCAGTCTTTTTCTTCCCCCTGAAATTGAAGAAACTTTGCAAAGAGATCCTGTTATGCCGACCTCTGAATCGTTTATAATCTATCCTCCCCTTACAAAAGGGGACACACCTCCTAAAAATTTACTAATTGAGGTTTTGAGAATTATTGGGGAAGATCCAACTTTTGATACTCCATCGGAAAGTTCTCCCATGGGGTTTACTTCGACGACTTCTTTTCTTAATTTTAAAGCAGAAGGTACCAGTGCACAAAAACGAGAAGCTGAAAAGAAAGCCTCTCAAAAAGGATTAGAGACATTAGCTATAGAGGCATTATTAGAAATGCAAAGGGGTGTAGATCCTTTGTATCCAGAAGAGTTTTATTTACGTCTTTTAGAAACACATTTTAGAATGTTTTTTGGAGGTAATTTTAACTATCATTTGATAGCAGAACATCCTCAAGAAAGTGCCTATCGAGTGGAAACCCAAGGTTATGGGGTTGGTTCTTTTAGGGCAGATGGAAAAACTTTAGGGGAAGCTAAGTATAAATCTCTAGCAAATACCCTAATAGAAAATTTAGGGCGTTCCTATAGAGAGTCAAAAAAATCCTCGGGGCATCCTATTTTAACTTTAGATGGCGGTTTAGAGTTTTATAGAAATTTATGTTTCAAGCAGATTGCTCAAAAATTAGAGGAGCCTGAAATCATACCTTTAAGGAAAGCACCAGATAAAGTAACACCTCTATTAACCTATGAGATAAAAGTTGGGCCTTTATCTGCAGTGGGAGAAGGGTATTCTCAAGAAATGGCCACTCTTGATGCTATGGTTAATTTCATCAAAGAGCAAAATCTTTAAGAGAGTAGAAATTCATTAACGAGAGGAGGTCCTACAAATTTAGGCTAGTAGAGAAGGATAAAAAATCTGGTAATATTTAACCAGAAAGGAACCTTAGAATGAGTCTAAAAAAGAAACAGTATAGTACTGAATCCAAAGCCAAAGTAGCCCTTGCAGCGATACGAGAGGAAGGGACATTACAGCCGTTATCATCACGCTTTGGGGTCAATCCCAATATAATCTCTAAATGGAAGCAACAAGCTCGGATTCCTTCATTCCGATAAGGAAGCCCACATTGATTTATCTTACGTGAATTCAACTCACAAGTGCAACTCAGCACTCTATCTCTCGCTTTTAAATATTCTTATTACATCACGCTTGTACTCAACTTTTTATGTTCTCGTCGTCTACCCTATACTATTAGGAGCGTTTATTGAGATTAAATAACTCAGTAAACTCAGGATAGGAAATAGTAGGGTTAAGCGTATACTTACCTTGTCCTAAGTATTGACGAGCAGTCTCTCTTAAGCGTCCAGCACAATCACGTGTGGCAGCAGAACCCATTGTAAGCCGCGAGACACCTAATGGTTTTAGTACTGCTAAATCTTTAATCCAGGAACCTGCAAGTAAATTAAGGGGCAATTGAATTGTTCTAACAACTTCAGAGACTAAATCAGAGTCCGTAAGACTCGGAACAAATACACCATCAGCTCCAGCCTCTTGATAGGCTTGAAGTCGACTTAATGTTTCTGGTAAGCGATCTTCTGGAGAAAAGAGATTTAACCAAAAAACATCTGTGCGCGCATTAATGAATAAAGGGATCCCTATTTTATGGGTTAAAGCTTTTATAGCTTTGATTTTTTCTGTTTGCTCAGCAATTGAAAATAAATGTCCTGGATTCTTTGGATCCGCGTCTTCGATGTTAATACCAACAGCCCCTATTTTTAAAATACTCAGAACAGTTTCACAAATCTCATCTGGCGTATCCCCAAAGCCAGCCTCTAAGTCTACCGTCACGGGAACATTAACACTGTTTACAATACGATCTACCATAAAGAATAAGCTATCCCTAGGTAACTGCTGACCATCCGGGTACCCCAGAGCAGCAGCCATACCTGCACTTGTTGTCGCAATTGCTGTAGCTCCTTCTTGTTCAAAGATTTTAGCACTTAAGGCATCCCATGCATTCGGTAAAATAAGAGGGTCTCCTTTTTTATGGAGTAAGTGAAATGACTGGGCTTTCTCCTGTAATTGGGAAGAAAAATGATATTCCATATCCGCCTCCTCTCGTCCTGCCCCAAACGATACTAAGTTCATAGCCATACTAAAAAAAGAAAAAAATATAAAGAAGCGCCTATCTTTTATAAACATTTTATCTTAACTCCATTCTCTATAAAAAAATATTAAAATACTGACCTCTACTATGGAACAGCAACCCAAATACTAGATGTTTAAGAAAACTACCATACTTTTTGACCACTTCAGACCTTCTTTCTAAGAAGTCCTTAAATATCTTCATTTGTCTCAATCAGACTATTCTTTAAATAGTTTTCCTTTGCTAACACTATAGCTTGTCGTAATTTATTTTCTAATATAGCTTTAGGAGGAAGTTCGGTTAAATATTGAGCTACATGAATACCACTAGCATCAAGCTCCAAGTATTTTACATCCTCTTGGTCTTTATCTGAACAAAGAATAATACCTAAAGGCTTTTCCTCACCAGGACGCCGTTCATTCTCATCAAGCCAACGTAAGTACCATTCCATCTGTCCTTTATGAGCTGGCTCAAATTCGGTGAGCTTGAGCTCAATTGCGATTAATCTCCTTAATCGCCTATGAAAAAATAATAAATCCAAATAACGGTCTTTTTTTAAGGTACTCATTCGTTTTTGCCGTGCAACAAAACAAAAATCTGTCCCTAGTTCTTGAATAAACTCTGTCAGTTGACTAAGAATTGCTGATTCTAAATCAGATTCACTATAAGCCTCCTTCAGTCCCATAAAATGAAGAAGAAATGGGTCCTTAAAAACCAGATCTGTTGAGATCTCCCCTGTTTCTTTAAGATTTTTCAAATTTTGCTGAATCACCTTATCAGGTCTTTTACTTAAGGCAGTACGCTCGAACAACATTCCATCTATTTTATCTTTTAAAGTGCGAACCCCCCATCTTTCAATTTGACATATTTGAGTATAAAACTCTCTTTTCAAGTCATCTTCTATGCTACAAAGCAGTATAAAATGAGACCAAGATAATTGTCTCGACAGTGTTGAGACAATCTCTTGATCTGGGTATAATTTAGAAAACTTAAGCATCCGAAAGAGATTAGGTCGGCTAAACCCTTTCCCATATTTTGAGGTTAATTCTACTGCAAGACCGTTTATTATTTTTTCTCCATATTCTGCTCTTACTTCTCCCAAAACAGCTTGATTAATACGAGATCCAACTAACCAGTTTAATACAACAAGAGTGGAGTTAACCTCTCGAGCAACTTGATTACGCCCTTTTTCAATGAGTTGACTTATTTCAGCAAACAGTTGCTTATGAGAGAAGTCTATGCCTACACTTTTTTGAATCTCGGGTAATTTTTTCATCAAGTTATCCAATATCTAGAATCTATTTATCGAAAACAGCATACTGAGAAATAGAGAGACTTACAATTATCTTTTACGGTGAAATAACAGCCAAAAAAGTAAGTTCGAGCTTTTTAAGATGCCCCTATGTCAATTGACAATAACAAAAAATAGGAAGATAATTTGTGGTAATTTTAAAAGGAGAAAAATATGTTTAAATTAATTTTATTGTTGTTTTTTCTGCCTTTCTCTATTCTTAATGCAAGTTGCCCAACCGTACTTGCTGAACCAATAGATGATATTCAGTCCTCTATGCATTTGAAGGGTATTTATTACCGACCTGAAGGCACAACTGTTCTTGATTTATCTCATCTACCCTTGTCATTTTCCATTGATAAAAAATCTGATGAGAAAATAAGCGTTTTTACGGCAATGGATTTTGTGGAACATCAGGCTGATGAAGTAGCTGATCGCCATGGGTTATCATCGGAGGAAATTTGGAATTCAGTTCAAGTTATTGATTTTAGCCATGATTCCATTCGCAGCTTAAAAGGAGCAGAGAGAGTTTTTGAAGCAAGAGGTATTTTAACTAAATTAAAGTCTTTGGAATTTATTGATTTATCCTCTAATCCCTTAGACGATAGGACCCCTAAAAATTTATTACGTCTTTATGATGCTTTTACGACACATGGAATAAATCCTTTTTTTTCTATTATTGATACCCCCTTCTTTAATAGTAAAGTAAGACCTATTTTAGAAGAAGCCAAGATTGAGCACGATCAAAAAACATTAGCACCGTGGCTAGCAGAAAGGTTAGTTTTTGTAGAGAGTTCATACTTAAAGAGAGCAACAAAAGAAATAAAAATATATAGAAGCTTTGTCGAAGATGGATTATTACCATCTAATTGGGGCTGGCATGGAGTACATACTAGCTTCTTTAGCGGAGTTAATAGAAGAGCAAATGCTCATAGAAGAGAGGTTTTAAAGCGAGAGCGTTATTATACGCTTGCTGATTATATAAGCCCTATTAAAAGAGTTAATCCTGATGACCCTAATGCACAAAAAGACTTGCAGCAAACATTAGATTCTCTACAATCAGCTGTCAAAATGGAACAAGTACCATCTAGTAGATCTAGCTCAGTCCCCTCTACAGAGTAGAGACCATGTTTAAACACAAGATTTTCATAGTAGTCTTTCTATTAGGGAGTATCTCTTCAAAAGCGGGGTGGCGTGATCTTGTTCAATATACAGGTGTCTTTGACGACTTAACTATAGAAGGTAAGAGCCTCCCATGTCAAAGAGTTCATCAAAACCTATCAAGTTTAGAAACTCATTTTTCTAGCACCCTTTCTTCTGATTCAACTAATAATGTTGTTATCGGAGCTTATAGCATTCTCATAGAAAAAGATGGTGAGTATAGATGGGAAACAAGCTATATTTATAGTGGTCCTACCGAGAATTGTACATTTGAAAAATCTCCTATTTCTATTTTTCAGAGTACATCTAATGTCCAACAAGACGATATAACAACAGAAAAAGTCGTTGGTATTCCTCAATCTTTTTCAACACACGCAATTGAACCAGCAGAGGAATATATTCAGCTTTTAAAAGAAGCTATAAATCCAAGAAATAATCCAACAACAGACCCAAGTGACCCGAAACACAAGGAGGCCTCTCCTATAGAAAAATATGAAAACCTATTTGGATCTTTATTTAGAGAGGAACATTGTTTAAGAGATGCCATAACACCGCTACAACTTCTTGTAGAAAGGGTATCACTACTTTGTAACAAAATTGATCCTGATGAACCCGAGCTTACGATTACCTCTCCAAGAGACCATAGTACTGGTACAGGAGTTCTTTGTGCTGAAGATTTTCAATTGATTCAAAAATCAATTACTGAAATCCAACATCATTTGAGTCAATCTGACTCCAAAGACTCTTTCTTTGAAAATCTACAAAAATTAATAAAGGATAAATACACTAAGTTAGCCCATGAAATTTGGCATTCAGAACAACGCCTTATCTTTTCTTTTTTCAAAACACCAAAAGAGGATGAAGAGGCAATAGAAGAGCCAGTTGAAATTTCAGAAGATGAAGGTGAAGAAGATTATTTTAGAGAAGGAAGTGAGGAAAAAGAGGGGCCCTCAGAAAGTTCCGCATCTGATCATTCTCAACTTTTGCTCACCTTAGATGATTTTATTGGGGATCTTGAGGAAAATGAAGACATAAAGGCTTTAGTATTTCATATTCATTCTAGATTCGATTTTTGTCAAATGTGCCGATATACCTTAGCTACCCATATATATGATCTAGTTAAAAATAAATATAATAATAAATTTCCTAATCTTAAAACAGCTGTCTTGGGTTCATATAGAGAAGAATATCATGATCCTCGCAGTACACATTTTATAGAACGTACCGGTGCAATTGAATCTCATCCTACTCATAATACCCAGTTACTACTCAAGAGTCCTCTATACATTACAAAAATTAGGTCAGCTGTAAAGCTAGCTATACCTATATCCTCTTCTCCAGATGAAGAAGAACAATCATCAGCAGAAGGAGAAGACTCTGAAAGCATACCACCTAAATTAATGATGTCCGAGAAAGATCAAATAAAATGGGCTATGAGAAACGCAGGTGATGCACATGAACGTCAAGGGGGTGTAGGAAGTTCTAAAGACGACTTTTAAGTTAATAGAAGAACTTTAAAGAACCAAAATGTGAAAAATGTTTTTTATAAATTTTATGTGTATAAAAATAGTTTCTATGAAATTTTCTGAAACCCTTTAAAAATAAGGCCTAGACGGCTATTTTCGTTCTCCTATGTATATTGGTGACACGGTTACTGGTGGGGAACCGTGCGACACGAAGTCGCTTTAATAGACTGTTTCTACAAGAGAGATCTTGGAAGAAACCGGCTGTTCCGTCAGCCGTTCCCTACCTGGACATGCGATTATGGTAACGTGATGGTGTGAAGCTCCAGGGACAATGTACCCGCGGAAACGTCGGGGAGGCTGTGAAGCCTCCTCGGAACTGCTAGCATGGAAGCGGTAAGGGGCTAGGGATGAGTGGTAAGGTTAACGTAATGTGAACTTCTGTTTAAACACCGATAGTCAGAATGAGCCAAACATGCTGATAGGCTCAGACCAAAAGGTAAGCAGACAAGGATGAGAACTGGTACGAATCTCATCACGGATGATGCGCTGCCGGTGGAAAGGAAGAACCTAACCCCCTCTGTTTATGAAGCGGAACGTGGAAACCCCGTATGACTCCCAAGGGATTGGGACAGAGAACCGCGAGGTTCTCCTATGGTTATGCGGGAACAGGAGGTTGGAAAAAGCGAATGCTCCCTTGTAACGAGGGGGATACGAGGTGAAATATCCCTTGGCACGAAAGTGAGCCCACGTCCAACTGGTCTTCATCGCAAGAGAATTTGGAGAACTGATAGTATGAGGAAAAGCAAATGACGGCAATGATATCAACATTGACTGGTGCATCTTCAACCAAACTTACCTGGGATTCCATTAAGTGGGACCTGGTGGAAAGAGAGGTACGTCAGCTGCAGATGCGTATTGCGAAGGCGATTCGGGAAGGAAGAAACAATAAAGTGAGAGCTTTACAGTGGATTCTTACCCACTCGTTTTATGCCAAACTCTTGGCAGTAAAACGAGTTACGCAGAACAAAGGGGGCAACACCCCCGGCGTTGATGGCGTACTCTGGAAAACTCCCTTGAGTAAACTCAAGGGTGCCTTGTCGTTAAAAAGACGAGGATATAAGACCCAACCCTTAAGGCGGATTTATATTCCTAAATCCAATGGCAAACAAAGACCGATTTCAATCCCAACTATGTCAGAAAGAGCCAGACAGGCGCTATACCTCCTAGCTCTACTCCCAATAGCGGAAAAGAAATCGAACAAGAATGCCTACGGATTTCGACCTCATAGATCCAGCAGATGCCATGCAGCAATGCTATAGCATCTTATGTAAGAAGGGGTCCTCCCCTTGGATTTTAGAGGCGGACATTAAATCCTGTTTTGATAAGATCTCACACACATGGTTAATAGAAAACATTCCCATGGACAAGAGAATCCTATCAAAATGGCTTAAGGCAGGGTATATCGATCAAGGAAACTTCTGCGAGACTAAGGAAGGAACCCCGCAAGGTGCCGTGTGTTCACCAACTCTTTTAAATATGACACTTGCCGGTTTGGAAGAAAGAATAAGATCTCTCCTTTCCAAGCGAAAGGGCAAAGTTCATATAAGCCTTTATGCTGATGACTTTATCATCACAGGAGCAACAAAAGAATTGTTGGAGAACATCGTAAAACCTGAAGTGGAGTCCTTTCTTAGAGAGCGAGGATTAGAACTCTCGAACGAGAAAACAAGAATTGTTCATATCTCGAAAGGATTTGATTTTCTAGGATTTAAC
>CAYOCE010000023.1:0-19911 GCA_964402405.1 uncultured Hyphomicrobiales bacterium
GAGTATACTCCACAAAATTTCAAAAATTAAGGGATTTAAAGTATAATCTGCCCCGACCACAGTCTCTCTAGAAACTCCTTATAGTTAAGAACAAGAACTTCAACATCGTTAATTGTTGTTTTCCTAGAACGTGGTTCTAAGCAGACCATATATAAGTTTTTGATAGAATATTCTTTAGCAAAAGCAACAAGACCTTTGAAATCATCTTTATGCAAATGATCTGTTATTTTAACCTCGATGGCAACTGTGTCGCCCAAAACAAAATCTACCTCTACTCCACTTTGCGTTCGCCAATAACAAATGTCGTGATCCAAGTCATTTAATCCCCGATGAGCAATCAATTCCAAAAAAACGTATTGCTCAAAAGCTTTGCCAGAAATTACATCCCGTAAAACATTGATATTTCTCTTTGTGAGTGCTCCTGCGACACCCACATCAAATAAATAAAATTTAGGCGTTGATAGGATGAGATTTCTTTTAGCTTTTTTTTGGTAAGGTAAAAGGTAGTATCCCAACAAAGTATCTATTAAAATCTGATAATATTCCTTAACAGTCTTCGTATCAACACCACAATCTCTTCCGATGTTTGTGTAACTAACCATTTCTCCATTGGAAAAACCAACACTATCTAAAAATTTTGCAAAGGCAGGTAAATTTCTGACCAGTCCCTCGGATTTAATTTCTTGGGTTAGATAATCTTCAATGTAGGCTTTTAATGATTTTTTAGGATTAGAGGATGTGTAATGAGAGGGTATTGTTCCATAGTTTAAAACACGCATTAAATCAAAATCTTTTATTTCTGGGTATACCAGAGGATAAAATGAGTAACGCCAGGCGCGACCTCCCAAAAGATTTACGCCTGTTTTTTTTAACTTGCGAGCGCTAGATCCACATAAAATAAAATATGCCGATGTATTTTCAATCAGCCAATGCACCTCATCTAACAAAAGGGGGATTTTTTGAACTTCATCAACAATGATTGGAAACTGGAGTTGATCTTGGGAAAGGGCTAGAACTTCCTCACGAAAAAGAAATGGCTCTTTGGAAAATCTTAAATAAATATCTGATTTCAGAAAATCATAAAAAACAGAGTTAGGGAAATAACGTTTTAAGTAAGTGGATTTTCCTGTTTTGCGTGCACCCCATAAAAAAGCAGATTGCCCTTTGGGAAGATCCATTTTTAAATATCGATCATATACGATAGTGCTATTCATGGAATATACTCCTTAAAACTTCAAGATATATGGAGTGTACTCCATAATTCTTCAAAAATCAAGGAATACCCCTCTCTAAGATATGGAAATTCCTTAATTTCTAGCGATGTAAAAATCCTTGAAGCATATGAAAAAGATATTGCAGAATCCCTATGGAAACCACTAAAATTACGCCAAAAAGAGCATATCTTTTTAGCTCGGCGAGGTGTTTAAATTTTCCTTGTTTGTCACATAGAATAGATTTTATATTGTTTATCATTGCTGTATATCTCCCTTAATTTTTATATTATTACCTATATAGTGACGTATTTTTTGAGATTTGACAATTCTATCTTTGAATGGTCCTAGAAAATTTTCTAATTCCACTTGTGTAATCCATAGAAAAGAGGCTAGAATATCCCTAATTAAAGGACTTTGGAACAAATGATTGATTTAAAATGGATTCGCGAAAATCCCGAGGGGCTAGATCATGCTCTCGGGCGTCGGCATGCGCCTAAAATTTCCCAGAAAATAGTGACTTTGGATGAAGCTTACCGAGCATCTTTGACACAGATTCAAGAACTACAACAGCGACGCAATGAGATTGCCGAACAAATTGGGGCAATTAAGAAGAGTGGGGGAAATGCAGCCGCCTTAACCGAAGAAGGTACCCATATCAAAACACGCCTTGCAGAATTAGAACAGAATGTCAGTGGAACTAAAGAAGAACTGGATGATCTGTTGGCCCGCATTCCAAATGTATTGTTGGACTCTGTGCCCAATGGGCGAGATGAAAATGATAATGTGGAAATCCGAAAATTTGGAACCCCTAAAGCTTTCTCCTTTATACCGAAGGAACACTTCGAATTGGGAGAATCCTTGGGACTTATGGATTTTGACCGGGCTGCCAAATTATCTGGAAGTCGGTTTACAATCCTGAAAGGCCCTTTGGCTAGACTTGAGCGCGCTTTGGCCAGTTTTATGTTGGATAGCCACCGGGAGAGCTTTGGATATCAGGAAGTGTCCCCTCCCCTCCTCGTTAAGGACAATGTGCTTTTTGGTGTGGGGCAGCTTCCTAAGATGGCTGAGGATGTTTTTAAAACAACAGGGGATCATTATTTAATCCCAACGGCTGAGGCTCCCCTGACGAATTTGGTTGCGGGGGAAATTCTAAAGGAAGAATCTTTGCCTTTAAGGTATGTAGCCCATACAGCGTGCTTTAGGTCCGAGGCAGGTTCTGCTGGAAAAGACACACGGGGAATGCTGCGGCAACATCAGTTCTATAAGGTAGAGCTGGTCAGTATCACGACACCTGAGGCATCTCTGGAGGAATTAGAACGCATGACCAGTGCGGCGGAATCTATCTTACAAAAGTTAGAAATTCCCTATCGCGTAATGGCGCTATGTGCAGGGGATATTGGATTTGCCTCGCGGAAAACCTATGATATCGAGGTATGGCTCCCAGGTCAGGATCGCTATCGGGAAATTTCCAGTTGTTCCGTTTGTGGGGATTTTCAAGCACGTCGCATGAATGCCCGATATCGCCCTAAGGATGACAATAAGACTCAGTTTGTCCATACATTGAATGGATCCGGGGTGGCTGTTGGTAGATGTCTAATTGCCATTATGGAAAACTATCAAACAGCAGAGGGAACCATTAAGGTGCCTACTGCTTTACAACCCTATATGGGGGGAATGACGGAGATTACACATGACTAAAAAACAACCGTTGCGTATTTTGCTATCCAATGATGATGGCATTCATGCCCCGGGTTTGGAAATCCTGGAAAAAATTGCACGACAATTAACGGACGATATTTGGATTGTGGCGCCTGATCAGGATCATAGTGGCGCAGGGCACTCTTTAACGTTGAAAAATCCTTTGCGGATGCGGGAATTAACGGATCGTAAATTTGCTATCAGTGGTACCCCGACAGATTGTATTGTCATGGCCCTGAAACATTTAATGTTAGAGAGTCCGCCTGATTTAATTTTATCCGGAATTAACAAGGGGGCAAACCTGGCCCAAGATGTCACCTATTCCGGAACCGTGGCGGCGGCCATGGAGGGGACTCTCCTAGGGGTGCCTTCCATTGCGCTTAGCCAGCACCATTTGTCCGGTCACCCGGTTAAATGGTCCACAGCGTTAGACCATGCCCCTCAGCTAATTGAAAAGATCATCGAAAATGGCATCCCCAAGGATGTGTTGATTAATATCAACTTTCCGGATGCCGTTTCCAAGGGAGTGAAGGGCGTAGAGGTTACCCATCAAGGCACCCGTGCCCCATTCGCGTCTATCCTTAAGCGCATCGACCCTCGTGAAAGTGCCTATTATTGGATTGGGGCCATCCCCGATGTGTTAACAGAAGATGAAGATACGGACCTCATGGCCATTCAAAACCATTTCATTTCTGTAACGCCATTACATCTGGATTTGACGCACTATGAGACATTGAAGAAGCTGAAGACGGTGTTGGAGTAGGGAAAAATTAATTTTTGCACCATTTCCAGATCTATTAGATATCTAGTCAAAAAATAAAAAGTCAGAAAGATCAAATAGTAGAAAAATATTTTCTTAGGTGTATTTTTAACAAAGTATTTACCCATTGAAAATGGCAGGGTTATTGCTTATATTATGGGTATATAATTTTTCTTATTAAAGGAGAAAAAGCACCATGTTGAAACTATATCAAAAAATTTTCCTTTGCTTGATGGTCTCAGGGTTTCTTTGCCTGGATGGAAAAGGTGCTGCTTCATCTCATGCGCAGGTAATGGACTTGGGTATGAATGGTTCTGCTTCTTTATCAAATAGTTCTCTTACCCCAATTCCAAGGGGGCCATCAAGGACTGCCCGAAGTGGTGATAAACATGAATTGGAAGACTATGAAGGAAGAGTTGAGCAGGGTGAAGACGGTGACAAAAAAAGGCAAAAAGTTGGGGACGCTCCACCTATAACCCTTCAAGATCTGGCGAAGTTAGCACAAGATGATTTGATGGCCAAATACTACCTCTATTCCCGCGTCACATCTTGGTCTATGGCGTTAGCTGATCAAGTGGATGCGTTAGAAGAAGCTAAAAAAGAAGAGGGAAGAAGTAGTTACAGAAATTTTTTGAACCACATAGATTTAGTTAAGGAGGTTTATAACTCTTTAAACAATTGGGAGAATGCCTTACATCATCAAATACTCTCTCATTTAATAGAGAGTGATTCTAGCGACCTCCAAGCAAGAGTTTATGAAACTTACCAAAGATTGTCTCCGGATAAAGCTAAGAGAGAAGCTGCCATTAATTCCTTTTCTGGAATATTTAAAAGAGCCTCTAGAGAGGCTATTGCTGCACAATTAGTAAATGTGTTTGAGAAACCTGAGGCACATGATGCAGAAGCACATTATAGGCAGGCTTTACAAGATTTTTTCCATTATATAGAAAGGTTGCGTCATTAATTTTTTACATAAAACATTATAATAATTTGGAAGATAAAATAATATAAAAAAATAAACAGGGAAAAATAATGAAAGTTACTAAAGTTTTTTATTTTTTATTAAATACAATATTTCTTATTGATATTTTTGCTGCGCATCCCCCCCAGTTTTTTGCCTCTAACTTTTCAGGCGCTTTAGCTCTGGGGCAACAACAAACACAGCTTATTTCTTACAAGGTAGGCGCTGGAAATTGCACGCTCATAAGAACCTGGAATAATGGTCTTCCTGTGATTATTATGATTGATGCTGGATCCATTGATGCTGATGGAAGAGCTCCTGATATAAAAGATAAGATCATAGGTGACATCGACAGTCATTTGAATCAGGCTAATCAGGCTGATCCAAATATTTATGTTATTGCAAGTCACCCAGCTAATGATCATATCCAATGGATATGGGATATTATTAATCCTGCCAACTATACCTTTGGCATCAAACCTGCTTTTTATATGGGAGATCGCTCGAATGAGATACCTGGTAGTAGATGGAAAACACCGCAGCCATTACCAGCATCCCCCTCAGGTCTTTCAGTCCCCGCCAGATTAATTGTAAAAATTGCACAAGCGTTTTTTAAGGGACAGCAGCCACCAATTCAATTTTCTCTAGTAGGAGCAGGGGGAGCCGTACATAATCCTTTATATAACCATAATCTCATGCTAACCAATGGAGGAAATCTACACTTTTTATTTGGAGAGTATTTAGAAAGTGAAAATGACAACAGTGAAAGCTTAGTAGTGAAGTATGAATTCGGAGGAGTGTCTGCCTTAATTCCGGGAGACGCTACTTCCGAAAGTGGGGAAGCTATATTTTCTCATGCCCTTCTCCATGCCGGAGCGCCTCTGGAAGTGGATATTTTATTAGCTAGTCATCATGGAGCAACAAGCCATGGGTCTAATAGTAGGGCATGGGCTAAAGCTTTTAATCCTCAATTTGTTGTATTTTCTTCACCTGGCAGAGGGGCCAATGGACATCCTAGGTGTAAGGCTATAAATAATTATCAGTTTCCACAAAACAGAATTATAGGGCCGATTATACCACCAAATCATAACCTGACTTGTTTTGATGGACAACAGTTTGGGCCCCTAGCACTACATAAAGCCATCTACTCAACAGAGGATGTCGGGGACATTATTTTTACCTGGCCCGTAGTAAATGCGGGTGTTAATAGTATACAAGTTGATTTTCGGCCATAAGTTCTCTGATATGGTAATTGCGATAACTTCTTACCCCTTCCACCCCCGATGAATCGCGACAATTCCCCCTGTTAGACTTCGGTACGAGGTGTTTTGAAAGCCAGCATCTTGCAGCATTTTTAGAAAAGTTTCTGGATTGGGAAACTGTCGGATGCTTTCGGCTAAATATTGATAGGCCTCTTGGTTTCGTGCAATGTACTTCCCTAACTTTGG
This sequence comes from uncultured Hyphomicrobiales bacterium, assembly GCA_964402405.1. Lineage (GTDB taxonomy): Bacteria > Pseudomonadota > Alphaproteobacteria > UBA7879 > UBA7879 > CAYOCE01. The sequence continues at coordinate 6,082 of CAYOCE010000023.1, forward strand.
GAGAATCGCAAAGGAGTAAAAATCATACAAATCTTTTACCAACGGTTTTTGGTTTGGGGAAAATTCCAGGCACAAAAACTGCCCGCCTTTTTTTAGGACCCGGTGGGCTTCCCGCAGCGCTTGTTCTTTGAAGGTTACATTCCGCAGGCCAAAGGAAATAGCATAGGTATCAACGGATTCAGATTCAAAGGGTAGGTCTTCGGCATTACCCTCTACCCACGTAATTCCCTCTAACACCCCTTTATCAATCAAGGCATCCCTGCCCTTCTGCAGCATGTCTTTATTGAGATCACAGACAATTATAGATCCAGAAATATTGTTTTGTTCAAAACGCTTTAGGGCCTGGTAGGCGATATCCCCTGTCCCACCTGCCACATCCAGTAATGTCATCCCCGGGGTTAGCCTAATTTCCTGAGCAAACTCCCGTTTCCACAGGCGATGAATCCCCAGGCTCATGACATCGTTCATCAGATCATACCGCCCCGCCACATCCTTGAAAATACCCTGAACACGCTTGGTTTTATAATCACTTAAGATTTTTCTAAATCCAAAATCAGTTACTTGAGTCATTTGGGTTCTTTCATAATTGGACCACTCCTACGCTTTTTTTATATTACCCTGACTCCTTTTCGGATCACCCCCACGTAGGTGGGGGTCCACGGCACCCTCTGGGTGATTCCTTTCCTCCGAGGGGATGGTCAAAAAAACTGTGCCCTCACCCTCGCGGTTTCTTCTGACTTAAAAACTTAATTTGGTTATTGATCAATTTTTCCTGCACAGCGGGGGATAGGGCTTCCTTCAGAATCTGTAGGGTTGTATCCTTTGAAATTTTAATCGCCCGCTCTTTCACCTGATTGATGGTACGTTCTTTTTTTTCTTCAAATCGTTTTAAGGTAACTTTTTCAAGATCATTCAGATCCCTTTCCAGATCTGCCTCTAAGGAGGCTTTTAACCGAAGGGCTTCTTGATGGGCATTGTTTAAAAGGATTTTAACTTCCCGCTGAATAGAACGAGCCCGCCTTTTTTCAGATTGAAACGTCGTTGTTGTTTCCTTTAAAACATCTTCCAGATGCTTTAAATTTGTTTCAATTTTATGAATTCGGGCATCCAGTGTTTTTTTAGCCTGATTCCAAAGGGGGCGTGCGGCAACTGCGGCAAACAGAACAAAGGATACAAGAGTCCAAAATTGGGGATCATGGAACATCATTTTTTGCCCTCAATCTCCGTTTGCAATATTTTTTCTAGCTGTGTTTTATTAGGTTTAGATCCCGTTAGCTTAACAAGCATGGACTCCGTAATCGCCCGGGATTGCTCTTCACATTCCTTTACTAAATCCTGTTGGATGGAATCTAATTTTTCCTCAAAAACAGCCGACCGCGTTTGGAGTTTCTTTTCAAAAGCTTCCCGTTTCTTTAAGTGGTTTTTATGAATCTTTTGAACCATGGATTGCATGATCAGTGTTGATTCCTTGTGGGCCGTTTCCAGAAGAGTATTGTTTTGATGTTGCAGTTCTTCGACCTTGGCTTGTATTTTATGAATGTTTGCTAGCTGGCTATCAATCACCTTTTGCCGCATTTGAAAAATGGAGATATATCTTGGGCTCAGGAACCTTGAAATTCCCCATACCAATAACCCAAACCAAATGGCTAGCCAAAATAGTTGCGGAAAATAAGCTGCAATTTCAAACTGAGGCACGAAGACCTCTTATTTGTATAAAATGAGAAAGGCTATGAGCAAGGCAAACAAGGCTACAGCTTCTGTTAGGGCAAATCCTAGAATACCAATAGCAAAAACCTCTTTACGGGACTCTGGATTCCGAGCAACCGAGCTAATTAACGTTGAAAAAATATTTCCAATGCCGATGCCTACGCCAAACAAGGCAAAAACTGCCAGGCCTGCGCCAATCATACGTCCTGCTTCTGCGTCCATTTTATTCTCCTATTTCATCGTTTAGTTAGTACAATTTTTAAATACTGTCAGCATATTAATGCAAGTATATCGCATCTTTCAAGTAAAGACATGTTAAAACTGAAAAAACATATGCTTGCAAAAAAGCCACCAAAAATTCAAACCCGATAAGAAGGGCATTGATAATAATGGTTGGAATTCCAAAAAATCCTAGGGCAATGGTAAAAAGAGCAAAAACCTTAATCATCGTGTGCCCCGCCATCATATTGGCAAAAAGCCTAATCGCCAGGCTAACAGGACGTGATAGAAAGGAAACAAGCTCTATGGGGATCAAAATAGGGAACAAAACCCAGGGGGCCCCCTCGGGCATAAAAATAGTCAGAAATTTTACGCCATGCCGCATAAACCCGACCATCGTTACCACCATAAAAACCACAGAGGCAAGGGCAAATGTGACAATCAGCTGACTTGTAAAGGTAAAGGCATAGGGAAGCATGCCAAATAAATTGCCAAACAGAATGAATAAAAACAAAGAAAATACAAAAGGAAAAAATTTGTGGCTATCTGGCCCCACATTTTCATCAAGCATGTTTCCAATAAATTCAAAACACATCTCGCCAAAACACTGGAGTCTATCTGGAACAACGGTGCCTTTTTTTAGGGCAAAAAAGAGGAGGAGTAAAATCGAGAAAACAGCAATTCCCATAAACAGCCCTGAATTAGTCAACGAAAAATCCAACCCCATCCAATGGAGGGGAATCAGGCGTAGAACTTCAAATTGATGAAGAGGACTTTCCATGGGTACCACATATCCTTTTATCTAAGATTTAGCAGAGGGAGGCGTTCTATCTTTCTTTATAAGGCGCCACACGTTTAAAAAACCAGCCGCCATCCCAAACATAAAGCCTAATATTACAACCCATATACCAAAGTTTAAATAATGATGCAATAAAAAGCCAGCGCCAGATCCCACAATAATTCCAGACATCATCAAAGAACTTGCATGCCAAGCCATTTTCATTAATTGAGGCTCTTTTATTTCTGTCTCAGGATCTCTCATTTCTGTCCTTCATTTTTTAAAAGGGTATCAAGGTCCATAGAAAATGTTTCTATTGGATTACCACTCTTGACATGTTCTTCAGCTTTTTCAAGGACTTTTTCAAAGTGCTCCAGAGGCATAAGACCCGGAATCATTGTAGCCCCAATAATAAAGGCCGGTGTTGCACTAATTCCATGCCTTGCCTGGGCCTGCATACGTTGGTTGATAATGGCATTCATGATAGGTTCATTTTTAACGCAACCTTCAATCTGTTCTTTCGTTAATCCTTTTTCTGCAGCCATTTGATCGATGACGGTATTAGGATCTGCAGACAATAACCACTGGGGTTGATTGAAATAGTAATGATTTAACATATCCAAGGGATTGGCTGTACAATAGCTTAGCATCATAACCCTAAGATCCGCCCCACCCAACGGGAAGCTTCTCATAATCCATTTCACACGCCCTGTATCCATGAATTTTTCTTTTAACTTGGGAAGAACATTGGCCCTAAAATCAGCACAATGAAAACACCCAACCGAGGAATATTCAGTCACAACAATAGGGGCTGTTTTTTCACCAACAGAGATTTCAGGAAGATTGGCCTCCAAAGCACTTCCTCCGAAGCCACCGCTTGCGTAATGGTGATAATAAAACACCAGAGATGAAATACCTAGTATCAATCCCAGCATAAAAGCTGCAAAAAGCCGAATCACAACAGTGCCTCCAATTTTTTTAGAACTATCTAGCATTTTTTATATATACCTTTACTTTACATCGAAAAAAATCTTGAAACAAGAATATCTACAGTCTCTACTATACCTTAAAACCTATGGGCAATGCCTGCCGTTAGTTGAAGAATTTGCGGCCTTTTGCGAATGGCAATCCCTGAGGCCACCCTATTGCTGAGCCCAAAAGAGTACCCCACATCACAACGGAGTGTTGTATTCTCATAAACAAAAGCCTCGATCATGAATTTGGGGGTCAAAGAAAATATTCGTTTGTAAAGAAGTTTCCGATTAAACCAGATGGTATCAAGGCCCATGCCAATGGATGCCATAACATCTGGCGTTAGATTATACCCGACCCGAGGCGTAAAGCCAATTCCCCAGGTAGACCCAATTCTAGATCCTTTAAATTTTCCTGAAAAATTAGAATAAGGAAGCGTAAACTCCCCCCCTAAATAAAAGGTGTTTGATTGCTTGCCATATCCCGTATACAAGACTGCTGAAACACCCCCTGAATTAACAATAGGCTGTACAGCACCATTTTTGGTCACATTGGTCTTGAGGTTAACATATCCTATGTTTGCCCCACCATACATTCCATTAAATTTAGAGGCTGAAACAGAGACAACGGCAGCCCCGCCTAAAATTGTGAGCAACAGAATCCTACAAATAAATTTCATAACTTATTCCTATTTTATCCAACTACTTTACAAGTAAGATAGCTCCTTCGAATTGTCAAATTTTATTTACAAGACTTACGGCTTTAAGGTGTTTCTGTAACTGGTTGTTTCGCCTCTAAACACCGACATTGGGCAATAGCATTATCATCTGTTTCTATGTAGCATCTATAAATCGTAGGAATACCCTTGGCTACAACTTGACATTTGGCTGTTTTCTCTCCTTCTGGAATATACTTACAACACTCTTTGCACTCAGAGATAGTAGGAATATCTTGATGTAGGGCAGCTCCTTGATCCATAAAACTACAACCCCCTAGAGCAAACAGAGATATCGCCAGCAGAGCAAAAAAAACATAACGTTGATTATTCACGATTCCCCCCAAATTTTTTAATTATCTTATTGTGAGGGGATTCTAGGCATTAGGTCAAGAGGGAAATGAAACGATTACCTGTGTATAACGCCTACATGCTACACAACGCCTGCGCCACATGGTATCACTTCCTCTTACCATCTCTACTCTTTCCAACCATCCCCTCGGAGGAGGGGATCCATGTGCGGTAGCACTTTTTAAGGCATCACCCAGAGGGTGCTGTGGATTCCCGCCTACGCGGGAATGGTTCGCGTGGGGTATAAATATAGGGTGTAGCCAGTCGCGCCACATGGTATATGGGCATCCTTCATTTTACACGACCTTAAGCATCTTCAACACCACTTCAGCCGCCAGTTGGCTGGGGGATTTTTTACCGGGGGATTTTAGCATTTCGATAGCTTGATGAGATGCTTTGATTTGCTGATCCCTGAGGGATTTATTATCCAGAAGCTTTTCCAAAGTAGGGACTAGATAATGGTCATCACATTTTTCCTGCAGTAATTCTGGCACTATAGGTTTCCTTAGCAGAATATTGATCATACACACATGGGGAATTTTAATCAGACGCCGGACAATAAAGGCAGATAGGGCCGATACTTTGTAGGCAATAACCATGGGCACATGGGCAGCCCCAAGCTCGAGCGCCACAGTCCCTGATGCTGCAAGCGCCAGGGTAGAGGCTGCATAGGCAGCTTTCTTTTCTTGCTGATCCTCCACAAGGATCAGGGGAGTGGGCCACGCCCTCGTGCCATCCCAAATCAAATCAGAAACCCCTGGCACCGTAGGAATAACCGTATGAAGATGATGCCCCCTATCCGCTAGGCGCGTTACGGTTTTTCTAAAAATGGGCAAATGACGCAAGACCTCTTGGCTTCTGCTCCCTGGAAGGAGGCATAAAACTTGGTTGTCTGGATCAATGCCATGCCTAATCTTAAAGGTCTCTCCATCCCCTTGGTCAAATCCCATTTCAACAATAGGATGCCCCACAAAGGTTGTTTTCAGATTTTCTTTTTCAAAGTACGGCGGCTCAAATGGGAATAAGACTAGCAAATGATCTAGAAACTGGGCAATCATCTTGGCACGCTCTGGACGCAAAGCCCAAACAGTGGGGCCTACATAATGAATATGGGGATAGGAGCGATTTTTTTTAAGCATTCTTCCCAATCTGAAATTGAATCCAGGAAAGTCAATAGTAATCAAGATATCAGGAGGATTGTTCTCTAAATATTTTTGAAGGTATTTCAATTTTTTCCAAATAGAAAAAGTTTTGCTAACGCTTTCCATAATTCCCATGATGGCCAAATCATCGGATGAAAAAAGGGGCGTCAAGCCTTGCTCGATCATTAGATGTCCGCCAACACCTTGGAATTCCAGAGATTTTGGGGAAAGATCCTTCAAGGCCTTCATCAGTTGGGCCCCTAGTAAATCCCCGGAAGGTTCGCCAGCGATGATGAAAATCTTAGAAGCCACAGATAAAAACTCCTGCATCATTTGCCTTTTTAATCACTTCTTCGGGAAATAAAATCAACGATTTTTCAGCCTCAATGGCAATACCATCCAATCCAGCCTTGACGATTTGATCAATGGTATCAGGGCCGATGGTAGGAAGGTCGACCTGCTTGCTTTGTTGGGGTTTGCAGGCCTTGACCAATACTCCCCCTTTTTCCAAACGCTTTAAGGCATGACATCTGTCAATCAAGGCAGCTGTTCCCTCAATACCTTCTACCCCTAGAACCACGCCATTTTCCAGAATGACAGATTGACCCACATCTAGTTTCCCAAGGGTGTGGGCGATAATGGTCCCTTTAATAATATCGGTTGTATTCAGAGAAGAAGGAGAGTGGTGTGTTAAAACCCCCTCTTTCGTTTTGATGCGGGGGAGAATATCTTGGCTACCAACGATTTTGAATCCTTCCTGGGCAAGAAGATCGGCAAGCCCTGAAAGCAACCCATCATCTCCAAAAGCATTCTTGCCAATGTGGGCAATCCATTTTATTCCTTTCATATCCATTTTTAGATCTGAAAAAGAAGGGCGCTTGACACCCCCCGCCATTACAAGAGTGTTCACATGATGGTCTCGGAATAAATCCAAGGCGTTGGAAACCTGCCCCCATTCAATAACGGTGTGGGGATAAGGGGCCATCAGAGCGGGATCAAATTGATTTTGAATGGGAAATAGGTGATAGGGGATGCCTCTCTGTTTGCATTCCTCGGCAATCAGTAAGGGTAAGTGCCCCCCACCGGCAATAATGCCTAAAACGGTTTTGTCATTCCAATGAAAAGGAGTCATTGATTTAGGTTCTTTCATATCACTATAAACGTCAATATTAGAAAAAAATGGGCCTTTTTTAGACCATCCTGGCATAGGCCGGGCCCCAGGAACGCTAACGCGGGCAAGGCTTCGAATACTATCCACTCTCTTGGACCCCGACTTTCGTCGGGGTGGTCTAGAGGGGATAAATATATATACGCAATGTTCAAACTATAGCCTTTATCACTACTTCGAGACCATCCCGACGAAAGTCGGGGTCCAAGTGCAAGAGTTATATTCAAAGACCTTGCCCGCCTTAGCGTTCCTGGAACTCGGCCTCCCGGCTACGCCGTGGTAAGTCGCTGGGATGATCCGAAAAGAAACACTCTTTCTCAAAATTAACGCTTGCTCTCACATCACGGTGTGCACAAGGCCCTGGTTGAATCAGCTCGAATAAAATTGACAATTTCCATCACAAGAGCATGTTCTTTGAATAGTTCAGCCACGTCTTCTAATCTTTCAGCTAAGGTACCGTCAGCTGCAAACATCAAGCGATAGGCATTGCGTAGAGAGTGAATATCTTCACGGCATATGCCTCGGCGTTTAAGGCCCACGAGGTTTAACCCCCCAAGACGGGCCCGATTTCCAAACACAGATCCATAGGGAATCACATCATTTTCAACCCCTGACATGCCTCCGATAATAGCTCCTTTCCCAATTCTAACAAATTGGTGAACACCAGAAAGCCCCCCAACAATCACGAAGTCTTCAACAATGCAATGTCCCCCAAGGGTTGCATTGTTGGTCAGGATAACGTTATTGCCTATGATACAATCATGGGCCACATGGCTCGCCACCATGAGCATGCAGTTGTCCCCAATGCGCGTTTCTTTGCGCCCTATTTTTGTGCCAGGATGAATGGTTGCATGCTCCCGAATTTTGCAGTTTTGACCAATACGGATACTAGATTCTTCATGGATGCCATCCCTGTGTTGAGGGGGCTCCCCAATGACCGCAAAAGAAGAAACATGAGTCCCTACCCCAATGGTGGTACGACCCGAAATATGAACATTTGCCCCTAGGACAACATTTTCCTCTAGGACAACATGGGGTCCCACTAGACAAAAAGGTCCGATCGTCACATTTGCCCCAATCTGGGCCTCTGGGGCGATAATGGCCGTACTATGAATAGATGTCATTGTGCTATATCCTATTCTGCTTCATCAGCAATCATTGCCTTGAAAGAGGATTCAGAAACTATCTGCTCCCCCACATAAGCACTCGCCTGGAATTTCCATACAGGGCCTCGTTGCTGTTGCTTTTCAACATGAATCCGAAGGGTATCCCCAGGAACAACAGGTTTTCTAAAACGTGCCTCTTCAATGGACATGAAATAAACAATTTTATTTTTGTGATCACCACCCAAGAAGTGCATCACCACAGCCCCTGCTGTTTGTGCCATGGCCTCCACAATCAAAACACCAGGCATAACGGGTTTTCCAGGAAAGTGCCCCTGAAAAAACCACTCATTCATGGTGGCATTTTTAATGCCAACGGCTTTTTCCCCAGGGATTTCAATTTCCAAACGATCAATTAAGAGCATGGGATATCGATGGGGAATCAGTTTTTGAATATCTTCGACACTCAAGATTTGAACAAGCGTATTAGGTATAGTCACGAATCCGATCCTTTCTTTTGAATAAGTTTTTTAAGAGCAATTGTTTGACGATGCCAATCCATTACAGGAACACAGGGGGATCCGCCAACGGTTACGCCATCGGGAAGATCCTGCAAGACTCCCCCCTGAGCGGCAATGCGAACGCGAGATCCTATTTTTAGATGGTCCGCTAGGCCGGCTTGCCCCCCCATGGCCGTGAAATCACCAATTACGGTACTACCAGCGATTCCCACCTGGGCAACAATAATGCATCCTGTGCCGATTTTTACATTGTGGGCAATTTGAACCAAGTTATCGATACGGCTATGTTGACCAATAATGGTGTCCTCTAAGGATCCTTTATCAATCGTGGTATTTGCCCCAATTCGAACGTTATCCCCAATAATGACACATCCTAATTGGGGAATATCGACGGGCCCTGTTGTATCCATTACAAATCCAAACCCACTTTGCCCAATCCCTGCCCCGGGATGAATTTCCACATGATTTCCAATAATGGCATGACTAATATGAGCCCCTGCCTGGATCACACAGTTATTGCCAATGCTTACTCCATAACCAATCACGACATGGGAGTCAATATGGGTATTATCCCCAATTTCAGCATTTGCATGAATCACAACGCCATATCCAAATTTGCAATTTTTGCCAATTTTAACAGAAGGATGGATGGCTACGGAAGGATCTGCAGCATTTTCAATTTCAGGATAAAAAATTCTAGCAATGGTAGCATACGATTTATAGGGAGCATCACTTAACAAAGCATAGCACCCATCTGGAATATGATCCTTATATTGAGGATTAGTGATGACTGCACGAGCCTTTGTGCTTTTTAGATTTTGAAGTTGATCACGTCTATGGCAAAAGGAAATATCATTTTCTGTTGCGTTTGTTAAGGTGGCGATATCATGGACCTCATGAGTATCAGCCCCTACCAGAGTAGCCCCCGATTTTTTGGCAAGATCTCCTAACGTAAACGGTCCATGATTCTTATAAAATCTGCTATTCGCCATGGCTATATTCCTTAATCTTCAAGTCTTGTTCTGCAATACGCCCTTTAAGTCGTTTGTAAACAATATCAGTCATATCCAAAGCTGGATCCCAATGAAGAGCATGTTGGTCTTTTATGAATAGTTTAATGTCCTTTTCATCAGCAAGCTCTTTTAAAATTATTCTTATTTCTTGATAAATCTTTTCTACAATCTGATTGTATTGCTGTTCAAGTCTGTGACGTTTTTCTTCACCAATTTTTTGAATATCGATAATCCTTGCCTCAAATTCTCGCATTTTTTCAGCCCATTTTTCCTGGGCTTTTTTATCTTCTTTTTTTATGGCTTTTTGCTGTTCGAGCAACCCACGATGTTCTTCTCGTAACTTTTCTTCATGGACTGAAAATTCTTTATAATACTTGTCTAAATACTTAGAAAATTGGTCTTTTAGTTTTCCTCGAAACTCTCCTAAAACTTGCTCTATTTGAACAACGGCTATTTTAGGAAATGCCTCGGTTTTTAGGGAAGGAGAGATCCTCGATCCAGGTATTACCCCAGCACACACCTCTAGAGAAAAGATTAAGAACGCAAGGCCTACAAGAGCAATATAGTTCCTATGTATTGTCATTTTAGAACTTTCCTGATCCAAATCGGATTAATAGAGCTTTGGTTTCATCTCCATTTTGTTTCTTCAGAACCTTCGCATAATCTACACTAATCACCCCCATAGGAGAGGCCCAACTGATACCTAACCCCGTTGCCGCACGCATACCACGTATGTTATAGGCAGAAATAGGTCTGGGATGGGTTGCATTATAATTTTTAATATCTTTTCCCAAGTATGTATCCCAAAGGGTACCCGCATCTATAAAAACATGTCCGCTTAGAGCGAAATCTTTAGGTAATCCCAAGGGAAAAGAAATTTCTGCAGAAGAGACAAACATGACGTTACCACCCAAGGCAGCATCATCATATCCAATTCCATGGGGACCCACACCGCTGTAGTCAAAGCCTCGTAAACTTTCTCCACCCAGTGTAAATTTATCAGCGATACGTAACGATTTTCCCATTTTATTTAGGATTCCTCCCTGGGCATCTAGTCCTAAAATAATATGCTCGGTCAAAGGATGGTAATAGGCACCAGAAAGCGTGTTTCGTAAATATTTAACATTCCCCCCTACCCCTGCATATTCGTTGGATAAAATGATAATGTACCCTTTGGTGGGCGCAAAACGATTATCCCGTTTATCGTAGCTAATGTCATGACCAATGGCAGAGGTCATGTAAGATCCCTTTTGCTGAGCGATTAAAGGATATGCATTGGAGGAAATACCCTGAATTCGTGTATTGGAAATTGTATAAGACCATGTTTGGGATAAACTGGGGGCGAGGTAATATCCAAACCATCCTCTTGTTCCATATTTACGTTCTGTATACGAGCTCACGTCTGATCTGTCGATTTTACTACCGAACAGGCCAACACCTGCCACCAATTTTCGATCTAAAAAGGCAGGATTCATAAAGTCTACATTGATGTGCTTACTACGCTTTGCAATCTGTAGACGCCCCCCTAATTCATAGGCACGTCCAAAAAGGTTTCTTTCTGAAACTGAAATCATACCCAAAGGACCTTCGGTTGTGGAAAAACCACCTCCAAAGTTGAAGTCTCCTGTTGGCTGCTCTTCTACATCTAGATTAATATTCACCCGATCTGGCTGACCAGGAATGGGCTCCTTTCGTAAATCCACTTTTTTGAAGAACCCGAGGTTGTTTAACATCCTCTCCGAACTTCTTAGTTTACTGGAATTGAAAGCATCCCCCTCCGCCAAGCTAAACTCACGGCGAATAACCTGATCCACCGTACGGGTATTCCCATGAATGTTGATCTTATCAATAAAGATCTTGGGCCCTTCGCGAACTTCAAACTTAATATCAATGATATGTTTTACGGAATCAACGGTAGGAATAGGCTTTACTTTAATAAAGGCAAACCCTTTACGACCAATTTCATTGGTCAAGGCTTCCACACTATTTTCAACTTCAACGGCGGAATACCAATCCCCCTCGCTAACGGTCAACAGTTCTTTTAATTCTTCTGTATCGAGCTCGGGGATGGCATTATCAATTTTTAGAGACCCAAACTGATATCTCTCTCCCTCACTTACATGAAAGGTGATAATAAAAGATTCAAAGTTGGGGGTTAACTCGGCATCAACAGAGAGAACCCTGAAGTCAGCATATCCTTTATTTAAATAAAATTTATGGAGTTCTTCCCGATCCATTTCAATTTTATCGGGATCATACACGTCATCTGTTGAAAAGAACTTCCACCATATGGTTTCTTTAGTGGAAAGGAGAGATGCCAAATCCCAATCAGAAAAAGAATTGTTTCCGATAAAGTTAATGGCCTCTATTTTTGTAGGCTCCCCTTCATGAATATCAAAAATCAAATCCACCCGATTTTGATCAAGTTTAATAATTTGGGGGTTCACTTTTGTCGCGAAATATCCCTTCATCCGATAAATTGCCAACAACCGCTGCAGTTCTTCCTGAATAGCAGGTTGATTTAGCAGCATTCGTGGCCTTATCTTCAGACCCGTATTCAATGTTTTATCATTAACACTGTGGTTTCCTTCCAATACTACCCGGTTAATCGTTGGGTTTTCCACCACCTGAATAATTAGGGTCCCCTCATGGTAACTTAGGGATATGTCTTTGAAATAGCCCGTGGAAAACAGCTTTTTAACCGCCTCTAAAGACGCTTCTTCCGTCAGGGAATCCCCCACATGAAGATTGGCAAAACTAATGATGGTTTCTTTCTCGAGTCGTTGGTTCCCAGTAACCTCAATATTCTTTACAACTTGTGGATTCATTGCCACTGCTGTAACAGCTGCAAACAAAAAAAGGCTTAGGGCTATAAGTTTTTTCAAAAGAGTCTCCATCACGTTATGTTTCTAAAAAATTAATTAAACAAGTTCTTCAAAGAACCGATAAAGTTAAATTTAACGATGTCGTTAAAGTGGGCATAAATCATCAAGCTGATTAATAACACAAACCCCACCTTAAAGGCAAAGTCCTGAATTTTTTCACTGACGGGCTTGCCACGAATAGCCTCGATCATATACAACAGCACATGCCCCCCATCCAAAACAGGAACAGGAAACAGGTTCAATATCCCTAAATTCAAAGACAAAACAGCCATGATTTCTATAAGGTAAATCCATCCCTTGTTGGCATAGTCATGGGCAACCTTGGCAATGGAAAACAATCCCCCTAATTGCTTTCTGGCTTCGCGATCTGTAAACATTCCCCCCAGAGCCTTCACGGTTTTAACAGACAGGTCCCAAGTGAAGGTGAAAGCCGCTGGAATAGCCGATGAAACGGTATGGGGAATCAGCGTTGGCGCAATGCCCAAAACCCCAACAGGCTTACCAGTACCCACGTCCTTGGATTCTGGCGTTAGGGTAAATGTTAATTCTTGGCCATTCCTAAGAACCTTTACAGCCAAAGGAATTCCAGGATGCTTGTTTGTAAAAACCTGAGCATCGGAAAAGGTTTTAATCGTAGGATCCACAACATCCCCTGTCTTTTCAACTCTTTCAAGGCTTAGGATACGATCCCCCACTTGTAACCCTTCACGAGCAGCCACAGAGTCAGCTGTAACCTCCCCAATAATGGGTTCCTGACTTTTTTGACCCGAATAGGAAAACAGGAAAATGAATAAAACGATTGTGAGAATAAAGTTCGCAATAGGCCCCGCTGAAGCAATCAGCATCCGTTGCCATGGTTTTTTAGTGGCGTGCAACGTATCTTTATTGGCCGTGTTTTTAATTTTCTCCCAGTCAGGCTTGCTGGAGGCATCAGCGTCGCCGTGCATCTTGACGTAGCCGCCCAGGGGAATCAGGCATACTTTCCAATGGGTTCCTGTACTGTCGTGCCAGCCAAAAAGCTTTGATCCAAAGCCAATGGAAAATACATCTACCCCCACCCCATTCCACCGGGCGGTTAGATAGTGACCGAGTTCATGAAAAAACACCAAGATGGTGATCACAACCATGAAAGGGACAAGATACAAAGCCATCGAGGGAATTGACGCCAAAAGATTCATAAGGTTCATTTACAAGGTTCTCCAATAACAATTTTCAACATCTACCATAAGCAGTTCTATATGTAAACGGTCGAGCGT
>CAYOCE010000024.1:0-2074 GCA_964402405.1 uncultured Hyphomicrobiales bacterium
CCATGCGCCCTTTTCTTGCTTCATTCGTCTTACTCAGTTCTAAAATCTCTTGAGTTCCCTTTACCTCACTATCGCTAGTAAAATAAAAGGTTGTTTTTTCTAAATTCACTTTTTCAAATAACACAGAAGTTATATCTATACACTTGCAACCCAAAAAGCAAGACCTAAAATTACTTTTTTTAAAAAGTTTTCCTTATAATCTCAATTTAGAAAAAATTCTTATAAAACAAGAGGGTTGGACACCGCCCTAGGATAAAGGCAATATCAAATTTGAATATTACAATATTAACTGCTATGATAAAAAAAAGATGTAATTTACAAACGCTTTCAGGGGCATGAAGGACATGATTATTGTATGTAAAAAGTGTGGATCCAACTACTATGTAGACAAAGGATTGTTGGCAACTTATTGCAAGCGCAAAGTACGGTGCGCTAGCTGCGGCCACACATGGTTATGGGAAAACCAAGGGGTCATGCAGGATATGCCCATACAACCCCCCGCTTTTGCGGATGATATGTTTGCTCCCCCTCAGTATCAACGAGTAACCCCCGTACGTTGGCCTTTTTATACCTTCACCTTTTTGATAGCTCTGATGGCCATGCTGATTTTGGGGCATCGATATGTCAGACAATATTTTCCTTTTACCCAGGCGTTTTATGAGGTGATTTTACCAAAGCCCACCCTAAATCAGGACTTTTTCTTAAGTAATTTGCGGGTGGAGTATACGCCCCATTCAAAAAATAATCCGAATAATCCAGGGGCAACTATCACAGGATCTATCACCTATAAACCCCAGGAAAATATTGCGCGTACGCCCCCTGCCATTGAAGTAACCTTTTATGAGCGGGGGACATGCCCCCCTAAATCATGGACTTCAAAAATATTTGAAAAATATAATCCGCATTCAGACCTATGCTTGAAGGATACCTGGTTGATCCAACCCTATAATCAAGTGATGATGCCAGGGGATCAAGTTCCTTTTGAATTTTCATCCCCTTATAAAGGGAGTCAGAAACCGGATATCATGGATGCTAAAATCGTAGAGATTCGGTAGCCCCCCTACATCCGTTCTGGGGCCTTAATTCCGAGGATGTCCAAAATCACCAAAATAGCCTTGAGGGTTAGCCCGCAAATACTCAGTCGGCCCTGCTGTATTTCTTTGTTTTCCTCAGACAATATGTGGGACCCTTGATAAAACCGGCTGAATTTTTGGGCGAGGTCAAAAATGTACTCACACAAAATATTGGGGCCCAAGTTTGAAGCTGCTCTGTTTAATACTTCCGGAAAGTTTGCAATTGTCAACAATAGGGCCCTCTCATCTGCATTATAGGTGGTGTGTAAAGAGCCGGGCGTGATGCCTTGGGCGTTGGCCTTTGCGACCAGGGATTTAATCCGCACGGCTGCATATAATAAATATGGTCCTGTTTTTCCCTCAAAAGACATAAACTTCCCCATATCAAACTGGTAGTTTTGTTGGGGATCGTGTTGCAAGTCCGCAAACTTCAACGCCGAAATCGCTACCTTGAAGGCGATGTCTTCTTTTTCTGCGGGCGTAAACTGTTGGGCAATCCCTGCCTCCTCCAGGCGGCGTCTCGCCTCCTGAATCAAGGTATCAATTAAATCCTCCAGGCGCATGACGCCCCCTGCCCGCGTCTTGAAAGGCTTATTATCCGGGCCGTTCATGGTTCCAAAACCCACAAATTGGGTTTGAACGTTTAGGCCCATTTTGTGGATCACCCGAAACACCTGTTCAAAATGCAGACCTTGCCGGCCATCCACCACATAGATGATTTCATCCGCCTTGAAAACCTTTACCCGTTCTTCAATCGTCGCGATATCCGTTGTGGCATATAAATATCCCCCATCAGATTTTTGCAACAGCAGGGGGGGGATTTCCTGTTTATCCTCTGGTTGGGCCACGGGGATGATCAAGGCCCCTTGGCTACTTTGGGCGATTTTAGAGTCCACCAATTCTTGCACTAAGGAGGGCAACCGAGCCTCATACCGACTTTCTCCAAACCATTGATCAAAATCCACATCTAGCTTCTTAAACTGTGCCCGCATATCCTGAAT
>CAYOCE010000024.1:2174-5555 GCA_964402405.1 uncultured Hyphomicrobiales bacterium
CCAATGATGCTGGACCGTAAATGCCCCACATGCATGGGTTTTGCCACATTGGGTCCTCCGTAATCGATGACCATGGTTTTGGGGGTGGATTTTGGAAGTCCCAGATGATCATCTACCAACATCTGACTTGTAACATCCTGCAACAGAGCATCCGAAAGTTTCATATTAATAAACCCAGGCCCTGCAATACTAAAAGTGACTTGAGGACAAGCGGTGGTTAAATGATCAACCAATTTCTGCGCTAAATCCTTGGGGTTAATTCCCAGTTGCTTTGCGGCACCTAGGGCTCCGTTACATTGATAATCCCCCAGATCAGGGCGATCAGCCGACTTCACCTGCCCCCACTTTGAATCTAGACCTTGAGATTCAAAAGCCTTTTGAGTGGCTGCTGTTAGATATTGTTGGATCGATTGCATTTTTGTTTCCATGTATTGTGTGTTCATACTGAGTTACGTTTAAAACAATTTTAAGAACCATCCCCTCGTAGGAGGGCATCCATCTTGAACTTCCGCTTCCGCGGTGGGGGCCGCTCGTTATGCAGAGTTCTAATAAGGCCTTCCCAACTCATCTCAACAAAAAAGCCCCTCTTAATTCTAAGAAGGGCTTTTTCATTTTTAATTCCCTAGAAATTATCTAGAATAGAACTCCACCACCAAGCTGGGTTCCATGTTCACCGGATAGGGAACATCAGCCAGCATGGGCGCCCGAACAAATGTTCCGGACTTTGATTTTGTATCTACTGAAATGTACTCTGGCACATCCCGCTCAGCAGACTCTAGAGCCTCTAACAACACTGGAATATTCTTCGAGCGATCCCGCACCTCTATCACGTCGCCTTCTTTGACCTGATAGGACGGAATGTTCACGCGCTTGCCATTCACCTTGATATGACCATGGTTCACAAATTGACGTGCGGCGAAAACTGTAGGAACGAACTTCATCCGATAGACAACTGCATCCAAACGACGTTCAAGCAATTGAATGAGGTTTTCGCCCGTATCGCCACGCTTGCGCACGGCTTCTTCATAAAGATTTCGGAATTGACGCTCGCCAATGTTACCGTAGTAACCCTTCAGCTTTTGCTTAGCCGCTAACTGTACTCCATATTCCGTTGGTTTCTTACGACGCTGACCATGCTGCCCTGGCGCATAGGCCCGAACATTTATAGGGCTTTTTGGGCGGCCCCAAAGGTTTTCCCCGAGCCTGCGATTCAATTTATATTTCGACGCTAAACGTTTTGACATATTACTTTTAAACCTTTATTTACACAAATTCTACGGACCCAATATACAGATAAAAAAACTGTTGTCAATTTTTTTTGTTAGGAAAAAAATCCTATTTGCTCAACGCCTTGATGATCCCGCGAAAGGTTCGCACCTCCTGCTGCGTTAACCCAGCGCGAACCAGCGCATTACGAAAGTTCTGAATCATTTCGGGTTTTTTATGAGGTGGGAAGAAATAGCCAACCTGCTCTAATTCTGTTTCCAGATGATTAAATAAATGCAGAAGATCTTCTTTCGAGGCAGGATTGATTTCGGTTTTTGAGCTCTCAATACCTTGCGATAAAAACCATTGATGGGCTACTAGTAAAACAGCCTGAGCCAGATTCAGGGAAGAGAATTCTGAGTTTACAGGAATATTTAAAATCGCATCCGCCAAAGTTACATCCTCATTACTCAGTCCTGATTTTTCACATCCAAAGAGAATTCCGGTTTTCAAACCCGTATTTAATTGCACGACCATTTCCTGGGGCGTTATAACCGGTTTCACCATAAATCGAGAGCGCGCTGTTGTGGCGTAAACCTGCTGTAGATCCGCGATAGCATCAGATGTTGTTTCAAACACCTGGGCCTTATTGATGATCCAATCCGCCCCTGCCGCCGCATCAATGGCATCCTGATTGGGCCATCCATCCCGGGGCGCCACCAGTCGTAAATGATCCAAGCCACAGTTCCCCATGGCCCGGGCCGTCATTCCGATATTTTCCCCCAGTTGTGGGTTTACGAGGATAATAATAGGTTTCATGTTCTAAAGCATCATATCAGTAAAGTTGGTAAAAAAGAGGTAAAATAAGAGTCAGGCGTAATGATCTCCCCCTTTATTTTGAGCTCCTTTTCAGCCTCCTCCAGCGCCAAAGTTTCTCGTTCCAAAGTTTTAGGATCTTTCATATCCCAAGTCACTTGGTAAAGGTGCCATTTTCCTTGGAGGTCTCTGCTTAAGAAATCAACCTCCCGCCGAGTTTCTGTCAGATAGTAATAAATTTCATGCCCCTGCCTTCTAAGATCCAGGTAAATCAAGTTTTCAAAATAATGTCCCAAGTTTTGATTAAATCCCATTCCATAGGCCCTGACCAATCCTGTATCAACCGCATAAATTTTTTTAGGATTTGATTGTGTTTTTCTAAGAGATTCAGAATAAATTGGCACCGCAAATGACAAATAGGCATCATTAATGTATTCTAGGTAATCATGAATTGTTGTTTTACTTACTTGAAAAGACTGACTTTTTAAATCATTAAAGAATTTATGAATTGAAAAGGCACATCCCACATTTTTAAGGAGCATTTTAATCATGTATCGTATCAATGAAACATTTGTGATGCTATAGCGTTCAATGATATCACGGAAAACAACAACAGATACATAATCCTGCAGGATACGCGAATAGTCATCTTGTTTTTCTAATTTAATCGTTTCAGGAAATCCTCCATGATCAAGATAGTCCCCCAACCACCCTTTTAACTGATCTAAGGATTTTTTTCCAAGAGGTTGGCTGGGGAAAGAAATATTTTTTGCTTCTAGAAATTCCTTGTAACTAAAAGGCCACATTTCAATAGCAATGGATCTTCCCCGCAGAGATGTTGCAATTTCCTTACTTAGCAGCTTTGCAGAGGATCCCGTTAAGTAAATTTTAACTTTCTTGGTATCGAAATACCTTCGAATCACCATGTGCCAATTTTCCACATTCTGAATTTCATCAAAAAACAGGTGGCAAACGTGATCATGATTTTCGGGATATAAACTATAAAAATCATCTACCAACTCCCCAAATTGTTTTTGGGTCATGGGAAATAAACGATCATCTTCAAAATTGATATAAAGAAGACGCGTGATTGGAATTTCTTTTAATAAATTTTGCATGGTCTGAAACAGAAAATGGGTTTTACCCGTTCGTCGCATGCCAATCACAACCATAATCTTATTTTGAATATTGGGAAAGCTCACCCTCCTAATGATATCGGGCGGAAATTTTTTAAGTTTCTCATAAAATTCTTCGAGAAGAGTTGGAAGCAGAGTGGCCATGATAAAACCTATATTCCTTTCTATAGAATAGATTATCAAAAATGTGTCCCTCTGTAAAGGGACAGATTATCAAAAATGT
>CAYOCE010000024.1:5655-19738 GCA_964402405.1 uncultured Hyphomicrobiales bacterium
TAAACTGCGGCCGTCCCTTGGTTTCAAAAATCCGAGCGACTGCCAAATCAGAGGTTGCATCCGCCGCGAGGCCATAAACCGTCTCGGTGGGGATGGCCACCACCCCTTGGGTGCTTAGGATTTGAATGGCTTGGGTGATGGAAATGATCATGTTGATTCAGTAAAGGATTTCAAATATTTTTTACAATAAGAAAAACGACGCGAGGCCCAAGAAGGCCGCAAATCCAAGGATATCGGTTGTGGCGGCAACGAGGGGACCCGCACTCACGGCGGGGTCCAGGCCAAACCTTTCCACAATGATAGGAAGAAATACACCGCTAACGGCGGCCCAGATCATCGTAAACGTTAACGCCCCTGTTAGAAGGAGCGCTACCTGTAGATTATGAATCCAAAACATGATGATACCAATTAGAATCAAGGAAAACAAAACGCCATTCAGGCATCCCATGAGTCCTTCGCGGTAAATGACTCGCCACATATTTTTGGGTTTAATTGCTCGGGTTGCAAGTGCCCGCACCGTGATGGCCACCACCTGAGTCCCTGAGGTTCCCCCCATGGCTGCCACCAAGGGCGCCAAGACCGCTAGAATAATATGTTGCTGCATCACCCCTTTAAAGCGATCCACCACTAGTGTTACTAGCAGGGCATTCACGAAAGTTACCACCAGCCAAATCATACGGCGTGTAGAGGCCACCAAAAAGGGCGCATTGAGATCTATATTGCTCACACCCGTTAACTGCATGATGTCTTTTTCCGTTTCTTCATCGATCACATCCACCACGTCATCGGCGGTGATCATACCGATGATGCGGCCGCCTTGGTCCACAACAGGCGTAGAAACCAGGTTATAATGGCGAAACAGATGGGCGACTTCTTCTTGGTCTGTGGTTGCAGAAACGGATTTAAAATCCTTTTCCATAATGGTTTCAATTTTAGTTTCCGGAGAAGATCTCAGCAGTTGATCCAGGGATATAATGCCCACCGGTTTGTACTTGGTATTGACCACATAAATTTCATAGAAAACTTCAGGTAAATCTTTGGTATTTCGTAAAAATTCTAGAACAGATTCCACCGTCCAAAAGGAGGGGATTGTCACAAATTCTTGCTGCATTAACCGCCCAGCACTATCCTCTGGGAAGGTCATAATCTTTTCAAAACTAGCGCGGTTCTCGGCAGGAATATAGGATAGAACTTCTTTACGTTGGAGTGGATCCAACGTTTCAATTAGCACGAACGCATCATCACTATCCAATTCAGGAAGGATGGCTGCAAGATGAGCAATACCAATATGTTGGATGATGTCGTCCCGAATATCATCAGGGAGTTCTGATAAAACAACAGGGGGAAAATCATTTTTGATAATATCAATTAAGGATAGGCGATGGGCGTGATCTAGTTTTTCTAGCAGGAGGGAAAGGTCAGCGGGATCCAGGGAGGATACCAATTTTTTGACTTGTTTCTTATCCCCAACTTCCAGAGCATAATTAAGGGCACGAAGGAGATTATCTGAAACAACCTCCACAAGGCTTTGAGTAACGGCAGTGTTGGGCTGATTATTTTCAATCTGGGTTGTCATTGTTTAAAACCTCATATTCATACCCATTTGTGACAATCACAAATACCCAAAGTTCATAAAATATACATCATACAAAAGATTCTCAGATCTTATAACGCCCTAACAAAATAGGGCGCTTAATGGTGCGGTCGAGAAGACTCGAACTTCCACAGTGTTGCCACCACAGCGACCTCAACGCTGCGCGTCTACCAATTCCGCCACGACCGCAAATCGAGGCACTATATACTAGACCCAAACTATTTCAAAATAGGGGAAGGGAAATGAGGAACCGAGGAGGGGTAATGCATTCTTCATACATGCCCGACGAAGGTATCCGAAATTTTCCGATCCATAGTTTGAAATAGGACGGGTATATGTGGGATAACAGATTATATTCCCTGAATCAAGCGACATTTAACGTCTGCGTTACGAAATTTATTTGTTTTATTTTTTTATTTCTATTTTCCCTGTTTTTTCTTTGATTTTAGACGTTTTTTTAAAAGAATAAAAGAGATTTTAAATATCTATAAAAATATTATGACCATAAAAAGGGGTTACTCCCGCGGCTTTTATCACTACTCCGTGACCACCCCTTGACTCGCCACGGCGAAGCCTTTGACGTAGCCGGTCCGCGCTCTTGGATCCCGACTTTCGTCGGGATGGTCCGTATTTTTTCCAACCACCTTGTATCCTTTCAGACCACCCCGACGAAAGTCGGGGTCCAGGTGCGAGTGTTACCATCAAGGCCTTGCCCGCGTTAGCGTTCCTGGACCCCGTTTTTCAACGGGGTGGTCGAAGAGAGGAGGGGGTCGACGGTCTGCACCCCAAGAAAAAAGGGACCTGAAGGTCCCTTTTAGGTATTAGGTATTATTTTTATATTATCGAGGCAATGCTACTGGAGCCCGGCCCTGAATTGGACTCATGGGTTGATTGAATACAGCTAAATCTGCATTTAGCTTATCAAACAGAGCATCAAAGCTATCTAACCCGGTGAAATCCAACCTTGTGAAATCCACATAAGGCGCTATCCCTAGAACCGTCATAAATGGAACCAGAGTTGGATTATCCCTAACGCCCCCTATCAATGCATTTGCAACAGGTAATAAGGCCTTTGCTTCGGCATCAAAAGAAAAGTTTTTAGGCGTAATGTCTGGTAACCTATAAACCGTTTTATCGGAAAGGGTAGTCTGCAACCCAAGCAAATATTCATGTAGGGCTTCACGGCTTGTTCCGCCAGATACTCCTTTGTATTTTTTAAGGAGGTGACGAATTGGATCTTTAGATGACTTTCGCGCCGCATTTCTCTCAGCACGAGTTTCACGGGTTTTACTGGTTGCTTTGCCTTTAATGGACTCTTCTACCAACTGGAGCTCACCCGCTAAAGTTGCAAGCAAGTCCCCTATCTTAGCATCCTCGGCTTTTGTATGGTCGGCATGCACAATCAGTTTAGGACGCTCATTGCTTTTTCCTTTGTTCTTTACGCCCTGATTCGAAAAGACCTCAGCCGTTACCTTCCGAGCAATGTCTCGTAATTCTTTTTCCGCCCTCCGGCGACCTGCCGTTGCAGAGTTTGCAATTTTAGTAAGGGGAACGATCACCGTTTCTTGAAATAAGGAACTCAGCTGCCGAGGTGTCAGAACTCTTTCTCTCACTCTCCCCAAAAAGTCTTTAGGATGCCCCCCAAAATCCCAGGTGGCATCAATGGTTTCATCATCCCTTAGCATCCTAAATAAATCAGCCAAAGAGTAATCTTGTGTAACTTCCGTGGATTGACCTGCTTCCTCAACAGTGCGGGTGACGGAGACTTTTGTATCCTCAAATATTCTAGCTACCTCAGGTGATGCCGCAAATACGTCCCAGGGCAACTGGGTAGGCACTACCAGCGCAGGCACCCCATCCCCACCTACATCCACTGCTGCCCCATCGTTTGTTGGCGCATCCACAGATACGGAGAAGGCATTTCTAAGGCGATTTTTTTCGTTGACCTGTTTTAAATCATCTTCAGTCTGAAGTAACGCTTTTACTGCTGATGGCACCTTACTTGTTCCATGATGAAATGCAATATTAACAGGACTTCCTGCGGTGGATGCTCTCCAACCTGGATGATGTGCATCTAATAAAGCTGAGTGTGCAGCATTGAGATCAACATGTAAATCATCCATTGCATTAACAATTAATGGCGTTAGCAACATAAAAGTTGTGAGTAATTTTTTCATTTTATCCTCCCTTAAAGGTTAAAAAATATATATTAGGTCTTTTTATCCTTAAATACTGTAGGATAGCCCAACCAATAATCCATATTCGCTAGGCCGTGTGGTCACATTATAAGTCCTCAAAGAGCTGCTTTTCACAGTTTTGGTTGTATATTTACGGTAGGTTGTGTAATAGGTTTCCGCATGAAGCTTGATATTCTCGGTCAGTTTATATTTGACCTCAATCCCAGGACCTACGCCTACGCGCAGGCTTTCAGACCGGAGTGCTTGGCCTGTTGGGGGCGTTAGCGTATGCTTAAAGTTTCTGCCCACGATATTGAATTTTCCAAAAATATCCACCCGTTCTGTAATAGGTGTTCCTAGCAGGAAGGAGGCCCCAAATCCATAGGGTTTCTGCAACGTATCTGTTGTATTTGAAGGCGCATTGCTATACGTCCGAATATTAAGGCTATCGAATATTAAGAACGCCTCCATTCCAAACAGTAATTTGCCTACAGGCTTGAATTGATACCCGGCGAAAATCTTGCCTAAAGCGGATCCAGAATTAACTTTAAGTGGCGTTAGAAACACGCCACCAACGGTATTCGTATCACTCAATGTCGCTTTGTCGGTGGATTGGTTCCAACCGCCAGATAGACCCACATAAACCCCTGCGGATGCATCATTTGTTGCAGAAAGACTAAGTATGCCTGCCAACAAAAGTGCCCCGAAACCTTTTTGATAATTTGTCATTGTTAGAAATCTCCCCTTAAACCTAAATTTTTATAATTTGCCCAGAACTTTGTCTTTTTACAAATTAATTTACATCTTCTTATAGTATACCCATACTTTTATTTTAAAATCAAGGGGGGGTGTTTCTGCTTTATATTAGAGGGCAAAAAAAATCCCCAGCTTAATTGCTGGGGAAATGACCTAATTCATTTAGGCAAGGGCGCCTACGATAATAACAATAATCAATATAAGCTGACCAATCATGATGGCACGTCTTATTGTGGTAGTACCACTTTCATCCCACCAAGCCACAGCCTTGTTCCACATTCTTCTTACAAATCCAGGTCTTTCATCTTGATCAAGTTCCTCTGGTTCAATTGTTTTGATAGCTGAGGCTTGATCTTGATCCTCTTCTTGATCTTGATCCTCTACTATAGATGAACGAGCTTGTTGCTTAGTGTCTTGCTCTTCCAACCCTTTTCTTAAGGTTCCTAGCTTTGTAAATGCTGTAGACTCAGAACTCAGGGCTGTCGTATTACCTGTTTTTCCATCTTCTGCATCTCCTATTGCTTTTAGTTGCTTGAAGGCTCTCATCTGAGAGGTGTCATTTATCTCAGTCATTCGATGACTTACCTTACTAACAACAGAGTCATCTCCAAGGAGAGAAAAGTGAGCAGACGTTTCTTGCGTACCAAGAAAACTACCAGCAGTTCCCCCAATTATTGTTGCCAGAATACTCCAGTTTTTGAAATGTTTCCTCATGGCATCCTCCTTTCAGTTATGACATCTGAAAAAATATTCAAATGTTCTGTAGATAACCTCTCTCGATTCCAAAATGGATACAATATTAGATAGTAAGATTATTAAGTGACTTTTTGTTTTGCTTTTTATTTTTTTGCTGTACGCAATTTGAAATTCGAAAAGGTGTAGATAGAATCTGATTTCTCCTCACTATGAGGATCAATCCAAATTTAACCTATAATTTAAGTATACATAGAAAAGTGTGAAAAAAGTGTGAATTTATGAAATTTTCTTGGGAATCAAAGTAATTATTATTAATATTAGCATAGTAAAAAATAATAAACAATCCCTATTGAATTTTTTATTCTTATTCTATATAGTCGCCCCCACTACTAAATAACTGGGTATATATTTATAAAAATGGCCTCTTGGCCATCCCGACGCAGGTCGGGATCCATTCAATAAATGGACTCTGGCTTCCCGGCTACGCCGTGGTGAGTCGCCGGGGTGGTCGTAAGAATGAATAAATTATTTTGAGGTTTTTATAGATATCAAAAATGGAATCGGTGTATAAATATAAAAATGTTAATGGATATAGACAAATTAAAAACCTTTTATCAGGTTGTCAGGTATGGCAGTTTTTCAAAGGCTGTGGATGGAGTAAATCTCAGTCAGTCGGCGATTAGCCGCCAAATACAACAACTTGAGGATCGGCTGCATACAAAATTATTTCACCGCCACTCGCGCGGACTCAGCCTGACCAAGGCGGGAGAAGTCCTGTATGAGAAAGCAGGCATCATTTTATCTGAAATGGCCTCCCTGCAGCATGAAATCAAAAATCAAATGGTGGATGCCAAGGTTAGCTTGAAGATCTCCACAACCCCGGAGTTTTCTGCCTATTACCTAATCCCCTTGATTCCCAGCTTTATGGAATCCCGCCCTGAAATGCAGTTATCCATTCAAACGGATGAGTTTTTTCCTAAATTAGCAACGGATGGCAATGATGCTACCATTTGTCCCTATTTACATAATCAAAGAGATATTGAACAACATCCGTTGTTCCGGTCCAAGATTGGCCTATATGCTAGCCCTAATTATTTGACCAAGTTTGGTGTTCCCCGCACCATCGAGGATCTGGATCGTCATAAGTTAATTGGATATGGCGAGCAAAAAGGGTCCCTCTATAAGTTGTACAACTGGCACCTCAGTCAGGGGCGGTCTGGAAAACCGAGTCGTACACCGGCTTTGCAGGCCAATCAATCCATGGCCCGGATTGAACTCGCCCTCAAGGATTTTGGCATCATTGCCCTGGATGAGCGTCACCCCCAGTTGAAGCGCGTCAAATTAAATCAAATCTTAGAGGATTTTGATTCCCCTAGTGTTGAATATTTCTACGCCTACCCAAAGGTCCTGAAAGATACACGGCAGGTGATGGACCTCTATGAATACCTCCTGAGCTCCCTTTCCCAAACAAGATACGTCGTGTAGAGTGCCTATTTTGTTATATTTACAGGTATTGAGTAATTTTACTCAGTGCATTGAGTAATTTTACTCATTGCACTGAGTAAAATCTGTTGATATGATGAAAGGGCAGTTATACTTCTTTTAATCAAGCAAAAATGGTACCCAAATGACATTTGAAAGACCCATTCTTAAGATTCTTTTAGACCGTTTAAGAGAACCCAGAAACAAAATACAGATTCTTTCTGGGGCACGACAGGTAGGAAAAACTACTCTCAGTATTCAAGCTTTACAAAAAATGACTCAGCCTCATCTACATGTAGTTGCTGAAAGTGGGTTTACGACAACATGGCTGGATCAACAGTGGGCGATGGCAAGGGCCAAATCCGAAGAGCATCCGGAAGGCGCCATTTTAGTTATCGATGAGATTCAAAAAATTAACAACTGGTCGGAGAGGGTCAAGCGCCTGTGGGATGAAGATACCATTCAATCAAGGCCTTTGAAGGTGCTTCTGCTGGGATCCTCATCTTTGCTGCTCCACCGAGGGCTTACAGAAAGTATGGCGGGGCGATATGAAATTCTTCACATTCCCCATTGGTCTTTTTCTGAGTGCGAAACCGCCTTTGGGGTTTCCATGGATGAATATCTTTATTTTGGGGGATATCCTGGTGCATTGATTTACCGCCATGATGAGAATCGGTTTCTTGCCTACATTCAAGATGCTATTATTGAGCCTGTTGTTAGCCGGGATATCCTTTCCCAATTTGTTGTTCATAAACCTGCCTTGCTTCGTCAGCTCTTTCATTTGGGATGTGCATATTCAGGACAAATCCTTTCCTATAATAAAATGATTGGTCAGATGCAAGATGCGGGCAATACCACAACCCTTGCCCATTATTTAACTTTATTAGATCAAGCTGGCGTTTTGAAGGGGCTGGATAAATTTTCGAAGGAAACAGTTCGGGGACGTGGAAGTTCTCCCAAGCTTCAAGTCTATAACTCAGCCCTAATGACAGGGGTTTCAACCGTAGGATTTCAAGACACCATGCAAAACCCTGAACTAAAAGGGCGCCTTGTAGAAAGTATTGTGGGCACCTATCTGTTAATGGATTCAAAATCCGAAGTATATTATTGGAGAGAAAATAATCAAGAAGTAGATTTTGTTGTAAAAACCAAAGGAAAATTAATGGCAATCGAGGTAAAAAGCGGCAGGCGAACCACGAGTCTTCCCGGAATAGATGCCTTCAAAAAAGCATTTTCCCCTCAAAGTACTCTATTGGTGGGCACTGGTGGAATTCCGCTAGAAACCTTCCTAAAAACGCCTATAGCTCAGTTTGTTTAAGAATGGCTTTTACACGTCTCTTGCGCCCCTTATCAAAACCCCGTATATTAAGGCATTCATTATAAAGGAGAATTACCATGAATTTTAAAATCATTGCTCTCATTGCGGTCGTTGTAGTCGGGATCTTTTTTGTGTCGTCTATTAACAAATTGCCCTCATTGGATGAAGGGGTGAAGGCTACTTGGTCCCAGGTGGAAAACCAATACAGACGTCGGTTTGACCTGATTCCCAATCTGGTAAAGGTGGTTCAGGGGTACGCCAAGCATGAAAATGAAACGCTGAATCAGGTGGTAGAGGCTCGCAGCAAGGTGTCCCAGATATCCCTGGATGCCAGCAGTTTAAATGATCCTCAGAAAGTGGCCCAATTTCAAAAAAGCCAATCTGAATTGGGGGGAGCCCTTTCCCGATTGATGGCGATTTCTGAACGGTACCCTGATTTGAAGGCCAATCAAAACTTCCTAGAATTGCAGTCTCAATTGGAGGGCACAGAGAATAGGATTGCCGTGGCCAGGCGGGATTATATTCTGGCAGTCCAGGAATTCAATACGGCCCTGAGGACCTTCCCCACTATTGTGTGGGCCAAGTTGATATATCGGGATTTAACGGTCAAGCCAAACTTTACTGAGGAGAAATCAGTGCATGAAGCACCCCAAGTATCCTTCTAAAGGAAAGATTCTTCGATTCTTTGCTATTCTTTTCCTAATGATGGGGCCTGTGTTTACAGGCCTTCTTCTTGCGGCGCCTTCCTTTCCACCCCTCACCGGTCGTGTGGTGGATGAGGCCCAAGCTTTATCACCCCAGACAGTCACTGCCCTAGAAGCCAAGCTTAAAAATCACGAATCTCAAACTGAGAACCAAATTGTTGTGGTCATTTTGAAATCCCTGAATGGATATGCCATTGCAGATTACGGGTATCAGCTGGCTCGCCATTGGGGGATTGGTCAAAAGGGCAAGAACAATGGCGTGTTATTCATTGTGGCGCCGCAAGATCGGGAGATGCGTATTGAGGTGGGGTATGGCCTGGAAGGGGTTTTAACGGATGCCAAAACAAAAACCATTATTGAACGGATAGTGATCCCCAAATTCAAAGAAGGCAAGATGGATCAAGGCGTGGAGGCTGGCGTAGATACCATCATTCAAGTATTAGGCGGTCAAGAGATGGCTGTACCTGTAGATGAAGAAGATCCCGAGGAATTAAAACGTTTCCTGTTAGGACTATTTTTATTTGCCCTTATTTTCGCCTTTATGATCCGCTTCAGAGGCGGAGGTGGTGGGGGTTTTGGCGGTGGCGGATTTGGAAGAGGTGGCGGTTCTTCAGGGGGCGGATTCTCAGGTGGTGGTGGCAGCTTTGGCGGCGGCGGATCCTCGGGTAAGTGGTGATTTCTCATACCAAATCTCGAAAATAACTATACAGATGACCAAAGAATTCTGAGGAAATTTTAGGGGATAGTTTGAGGCTGGTTTATCTGGATAAATGGAGGAAAATACTCTCTTAAAATTTACCATAAGGCTGCAGATCAGATGAATGCTTATTTCCGAGAATTGACATCACACCTGAACTCTGGCTTCCGCCCGGGTGGTTATAGTAGTGAATCAAGCATCTTGCTCTCTGAATCTTTAGTGAATTTGCTGCTTTGAAAGAAACACCGCGTTCATGAGGCAGCACTTGCTGAAGCCTCCCGCCATTGTTCTTGTATTCTTAGGAAATCCTCCGGAGTAAAGGTTTTATATGGATCCCTTTCTTTCTCGGCATTTAATAATTGAGCATACTCAAAAGCAGCTTTTGCATCCAAGGCCCCTACGCCATAATATTCTGGGCTATAATCAGGAATAATCTCTTTATTCGCTGTCATCATAATGCAGGCCTTTAATTCCTGGGCAGTAAACTGAGGAAACGCTCCTTCAATTATGGCCAGCACCCCTGACACAATGGGGGCTGCAAAAGAAGTTCCTGATTCTTTTGCGTAGTAAGAATCTTTCAAATAGGTAAGTATATTAGTCCCTAGGGTAGCAATCGTATTGTTTTGGAACTTCTCTAGAGTTCCTGGGTATGTTGAAGATGGGCGTTTTTTGTGTTCCTGGGTTAAAGCAACGACAAAAATAAAATGCTTATTAAAATCATCTTCATCTACACCATTATACGTATGGAGAGAGGAGGCAGGTACCGGGTCATTCCCTATTCCTTGGACAAACAAGGCATTATTTAATTTTACATTGGAAAGAATGCCTCGAATAATTAAAATGCGGTCATGTATCTTTTCCAAGGTATTTTCATTTGCTGGTTTTTCCGCAGCCAAGGACCCATTAATAATTTTAATATTTAGCTTTTTAGGAGTGGGATCCAAATCAGTGGGGTCATAAGGACTAATCTCCTTAAGCTTTTCAAATTTTAAAAAAGCGTCGTTTCCTCTTAACACTGGCTTAACAATAATTCTAGCAGCGGGGGCAATTTGCCGTATTACCCCTACCACTGCTGTTCCATGATCCTCTCCTACGGTTGTTGATAAAGAATATTTTACTCTTTTACCATCCTCTAGTCCTTCGTGGAAGTTAGTATTAGTCCGCTCTACAGCTAAAATGAAAGCTCCTTCTCCATCAAGCCCTTGAAGATGCAATTCGTTTGCTTTCGAAAATTCTGAGGGAACCTTAAGTGTATCTTGCTCTTTTGCTTTCCACTCATTTAATTTTCTTTCTTTAATTGCATATAGCTCGCTTTTTTGGATATATAGTTGAGACTTAAGGGCAGTTATTTCCTTATTTAGCCTTTCTTTTTCTATTCGATCTCCTTTTGTTCTGGTAGCTTCCCTATATAAGCCTTCTAACGCTGTATCTAATCTAGCTATATTATCCATTGCCTCATTATATTTTTGGTCTCTCCCATAAACCGTCTTTATCATAGAGAGACTTCCTGCTGCCAAAAGCTGTGCTGTAGTCATTGGTTCATAAGCTCCCTTAACTGATACACTTAAACACGCACTAAGAAGGATAAGGAGTGGATATTTCATCATTTATTTCCTCGAAAGTTTTTCTTATACTATACACCTTAGAGCTTGTTCGTGGCAATCCTGAAATTTGACTTGTGGCCTCGGAAAACCTTGGTATAATCGCCGTCATGACAAATTTATTCAATCAAGCACCCCCCAGTGGCAAGTCCAACAATTCCTATACCGCCAAGGATATTGAGGTATTAGAGGGGCTCGAGCCTGTTCGTAAAAGACCCGGTATGTACATTGGCGGCACGGACGAACGGTCCCTTCATCATTTGGCAGCGGAGATCCTGGATAATTCCATGGATGAAGCGGTGGCGCGGCATGCGACCCAGATTGAATTTTCGTTAAATAAGGATGGCTATGTGACGGTGATGGATAATGGCCGGGGGATTCCCGTGGATCCCCATCCCAAATATACGGATAAATCAGCCCTCGAGGTCATCTTAACAACGTTGCATTCTGGCGGAAAATTTTCCCAGAGCGCCTATAAAACGGCGGGGGGGCTTCATGGGGTGGGACTTTCGGTTGTGAATGCCCTTTCGGATCATTTGGTGGTGGAGGTGGCGCGGGATGGACACATGTGGCGCCAGGAATATTCTAAAGGCAAACCTACAACAACTCTGGATATTATTACACCCGCAAGTTTTCCCAAAGGCACACGGATTTCCTTCCATCCGGATCCCGAGATTTTTGGGGATAAATTAACCTTCAAACCGCACCTCCTGTACCAATTGGTGAAATCCAAGGCCTATCTATATGGCGGGGTCAAGATTCTCTGGCAAGTGGACCCCAGTTTAATTCACGATAAGACACCGGCCACAGAAACGATTCAATTCAAAAATGGATTGCTGGATTACCTTCAGGAAACCTTGGCTAACAAGGAAACCCTGGTGCCAGAGCCTTTCCATGGAACGCTTGATTTTCCTGAAGAACAGGGACGTATGGAATGGGCTATTTCCTGGACATTGGGGATGGACAGCTTCTGTAAATCCTATTGCAACACGATCCCCACGCCATTAGGGGGTACCCATGAAAATGGCTTTAGGCTCGCGATTACTCGGGGTATCAAGAATTTCGGCGAACTGAGCAAGCATAAGAAAGCCGCCCAAATTACCTCCGATGATGTATTTGAAAATGCGGTGGTGGTGATTTCCGTCTTCATTCCAGATCCTCAGTTTCAAGGCCAAACCAAGGAAAAACTGGTGTCTCAGCATGTGTCAAAACTTGTGGAAAACACCCTGAAGGACCATTTTGACCATTGGCTGAGCGGCCATCCTGAAATGGCGAATGGGATTTTGGAGGCCGTGGTGGAGGCCATGGAGGACCGCTTGCGCCAAAAGGCCAAGAAGGAAAACAATCGAAAATCTGCCACCAATCGCCTGCGCTTGCCTGGGAAATTAACCGATTGCGTTAAGGATGGGGCCATTGATACGGAACTCTTTTTGGTCGAGGGAGATTCGGCGGGGGGATCCGCCAAACAGGCCCGGAACCGGGAAAATCAGGCCGTGTTGCCCCTTCGCGGGAAGATCCTGAATGTGGCCAGTGCCACAATTGAAAAAATGCTGATGAACCAGGAAATCAAAGACCTGGCGCTGGCCTTGGGGTGTGGCATGGGCAAGGATTTTTCTTTGCAGGATCTGCGCTATGAGCGTGTGGTGATCATGACGGACGCAGATGTGGACGGGGCACATATTGCATCCTTGCTGATGACATTCTTCTTCCAACAGATGCGACCGTTGATTGATGCGGGACACCTCTATCTGGCTCAACCGCCCCTCTATCGCATTAGCCAGGGGGGCAACACCCTATATGCCAAGGATGATAAAGAAAAAGATAAATTACTCAAAACAATCCCCGCCAGCCGTGGCAAGGTTGAAATCAGCCGATTCAAAGGGTTGGGGGAAATGTCTTCAGGCCAATTAAAATCCACCACCATGGATCCCAAAAACCGCACCCTGATTCGCGTTAAATTACCTGGTGAAATCCTAGACCTAGAAGGCATCCGTGCCTTCGTGGATGAGCTCATGGGCCGCCACGCCGAATCCCGATATGCCTACATCCAAGAAAACGCCAAGTTTGTCACAGAGCTGGATATTTGAGGCATCACCCAGAGGGTGCCGTAAACCCCCACTTTCGTGGGAGTAGGTGAGAATACGGGGGTGGTATGAAAGAGGATGCAGGGGTAAGTTCCTGGCCAGAAGATAAATCCTGCTCCCTAAACATGATAAACCATTATTTACTATCTAGATAAATGATAAAAAAAAATTCTTAAGAAAAAAAGATAGTAATACCATTTTCTAAAACAAAATATTAAAAATTTTATATATAAATTAGTATATTGTTTTGCCTGAACTTATAAAAAGCATGCTCAAAGCAGGTATTTTTGGTGTTGACATTTGATTGAATTGAGATCAAAAATAAAATTGCTCTTTTCAGGGAGGTACAGGAAAACGGCTTAATTTAACCCTGGGAAGAGCCCCAATTTATAAAAAGCCCCCTCCCCTATTTCATCCCCATATTTTGATTATCTGACCTTTGTGAATCACCCCGGTTCCCTTCTGACCGCCCCGACTTTCTTCACAACCATCCCGGCTTTCGCTTATAGGTATGAACTTAAGGAGATTTTAAATACACGCCTTAAAATAAGAGGGGGTATAAACTTAAAATCAGCAAAGACTCAGATACCCCAAATCCATTTTCACAACATTTGTGTTTAAGAAAAATTAGGGGGGTGGCGAGGGGCTTTTTCATTTTACCACATATTGGTTTTTTTAAACCACCCCGGCGACTCGCCACGGCATAGCCGAAG
This sequence comes from uncultured Hyphomicrobiales bacterium, assembly GCA_964402405.1. GTDB lineage: Bacteria > Pseudomonadota > Alphaproteobacteria > UBA7879 > UBA7879 > CAYOCE01. The sequence goes on from CAYOCE010000024.1 coordinate 19,478, forward strand.
GCGTAGCCGGGAAGCCGGGGCCCATACAATTCCTACAATATTGATGTGGATCCCGATTTTCATCGAGATGACCTAAAGGTCAATTCAGCTTTATCAATAATTTTTTTGTTGTTTTTGCATTTATACCTTGACAGCCACTTTGAAACGCTTTAAATACAACAAAAGTCTACCTATGCTAAAGCTTCGGTAGACACTCCTAGCTCTACCTCGCTTGGGTGGCTTGCCACCCGAAGCTCGAAGAGCGTAGGGTGGGAGACACCC
>CAYOCE010000025.1:0-18951 GCA_964402405.1 uncultured Hyphomicrobiales bacterium
ATCCAAATGATCTCGCGTTAAATTTGTAAAGGCAGCTGCCTGGAATTGCATGTTGTTGAGCCGTCCTTGATGTAACCCATGACTGGTAGCCTCCATAGCTAAATGGGAAACCCCATCAGATTCCAAATCTGTTAACAGCTGAGCCAAGGCTGCAGCATCGGGGGTTGCCACCTTCAATACATCAAATTTCTGACAACGATTTTCGGAAACCAATCCAAAAGTCCCCAGGGTTGCACTATTATATCCCAGCAGTTTCCAGATTTGCCGCGCGAATTCCACCGTCGATGTTTTGCCGTTGGTTCCCGTAACCGCCACAATGACCTTAGGGCGACGCGTATAAAATATTCTGAGTATCTGATAAAATGCCTCTTGAACATGGGGATGGCTTAGAAAAATCACATTGGGATATTGTTCCGTTAAGGATTCACAGGTGGCTTTGGAGGCCATGACAACCATCGCCCCCCGGGCAATGGCATCCCCAATATATTTTTCCCCATCTTCCTTAATTCCCGAAAGAGCACCGAATAAAGATCCAGGCGTTGCCTTACGTGAATCCAGAACAATAGAAGTAATATCCAAAAGGTCCAATTGGGGAAGGCTTTTGGAATGGATCTCAAGTCCTTTGTCGACTCTTTTTAAAATATGATCTAAATACATTTTCTATTCTCCAGGAGTGGGCAAATATAGGACTGATTGTATCTCTGGTGTTTGTTCATCCACCGGCATAATACCTAAAAGGGGCGCCATGCGGAAGATCACTTCTTTGGCAACAGGCGCCGCCGTCCATCCGCCTGTGGCATAACCAAAGGTATCCTTGGTGGGTTTTGGGGAATCAAGAGTCACCAGCAATACATACTTGGGGTTTATCATAGGAAAGGCCGCAACAACAGAGGCTAAATGATCTTTTTTCTGATACCCCCCCTGTATCTTCTTATTGGCAGATCCTGTCTTTCCGCCAACCAAATACCCAGGGGCATTGGCTTTTCTAGCTGTTCCCTTCTGAGCCCCTAAATACAACAATCTACGCATCAGCTCGGAGGTTTTTTCTTGAATGACACGTACACCTTCATCAGGGGCGGCATTGGGAACGAGGGATAGGTTTTTCAATACGCCCCCATTCACCATGGCGGCAATGGCTCGAACCACATGAAGGGGCGTCACAGCCAGTCCATATCCATAGGAAATGGTGATCATTTCCGTATTTTCCCACCGCCCTGGCAGCAAAGGCCTTCCTGTTTCAGGCAACTCTATTTTAACGGGTTCAAAAAATCCTAATTTTTTCATAAACATCTTTTGATAGGCGGGGCCTATTTCCATAACCATCTTGCCTGTGGCGATGTTAGAGGAATACATGAACATTTCAGGAACCGTCAGCACCCTATTTTTCCCTCGATGATCTGTGATGGAAAAACGCCCAATACGTAGGGGTTTGGTGGCATCAAAGGAATCTTTTATGGTTACTTTTCCCGAATCTAATGACATGGCAAAGGCGAAGGTTTTAAAAATGGATCCCATTTCATAAACACCTAAAGTATTGGAATTAAAAGTGACATCACTGTTTGCCGGGATAGGTTTATTAGGATCAAAATCAGGAAGGGATACCATGGCTAGAATTTCCCCTGTTTCAACAGAGATCAAAACCCCATTTCCTCTGATAGCATGAAACTTTTGAATGGCCTTTTGCAGTTCTTCATGCATCACATGTTGGATGCGAATATCCAGAGATATCTGCAGAGGGTTCTTTTCCTGTTTCAAAAGATGATCAAAGGCTTTCTCAAGACCTGAGATCCCATTTTGATCAATATCAGTAAGCCCTAACAAATGACTGGTCAAAGATCCATGGGGATACACACGACGTTCCTCCTGCTGGAAATAAATGCCGGGAATACCCAATTGATAAACAGCAGCCTGTTGCTTGGGGGTTAGATTACGCTTGATCCACACGAATGATTTTTGGGATTGGAATTTTTTATACAAGGATTCATAGGATAAATCGGGAAATAATTTTGATAGCTTTTTGGCGGCCTCCTCCGCATCCAATAACTGATTTGCCTTTGCATACAGAGACCCTGTTTTCAGATTCGTTGCCAAAACTTCGCCGTTACGATCCACAATATCTGCCCGCACCACCCCCATATAAGAGCTTTTCCGAGAAGATTTAGAGTCTTGAGAGTCCCCTAGAACCATCAAACTTACCAGGCGCCACACGACAATGAAGGTCAATAAAAGGATGAGTCCGATAAGCATTACCAAACGATCCTGTGCCATTTTTAGAGACGTTGTTATTGAAATCGATGCTAATTTTTGAAGGCGAGAGAGAACTTGTTTAACCATTTCTTGACACCTCAGCACTGGCAAGCACAGTGGGTGAGGCAGAATCTGGTAATCCCTGAAGCTCTAAATCAGTCAGAGAGGCAACCTGTATAGCATCGACAGATTTTAATTTTAAGTGTGCATAACTTAAGGATTCAAGACGTTTAGGAGAATTTAAATGGGACCATTCCGCCTTTAGAACGTGAATGGCTTCTTTAGTTGTCATGATTTGTTTTTGAATGCCAGAAAGCTCTTTTAAACTAACCCGCACTTTATGTTTTGTATAAAAAAGCAAAACCCCCATTAGGCTCGCAAGCCCTAATGAATAAAGAGTTATTTGTCTTAGTTTATGCCTTTTTACATTTATATTCATTTTTTTACACTTAGTTCTATATATCTAGTTTACTTTAATTACAAACCGAAGTCTTGCAGATCTTGATCTAATATTCGATTTAATTTCATTTTTTTCTGGAACAATTGACTTTCTTTGGGGCATTTCAAAACAAACATCATGGGACATCTTATGCATCGGGGCTTGATGGCGGGACCCTTCCGACACATTTCCACTATATTTTCGCATAAAACTTTTCACAATTTTGTCTTCTGTTGAATGAAATGTCACAACAACTAATCGTCCCTGAGGCGCCAATAAATCTTTCGCAACTTCTAAGCCTCGTTCAAGCTCGCCCATTTCATCATTCACAAAAATCCGCAAGGCCTGAAATGTTTTAGTCGCTGGGTCGATTTTTGAACCGCCTCTTTTTAAAGCGCCATGAATTACATTTCGCAATTCTTCCGTTGTCGTAAGGGGCTTTATTTCACGGGCGGCTACAATACGCCTGGCAATCAACCTGGATTTAGATTCATCCCCAAATTGCCATAAAATATTGGCAATATCGTCTTGGCTAAAGGTATTCACCACATCCGCGGCTGTTCTACCAACTTGTTCCATCCGCATATCCAAGGGACCATTTTGCATAAAGGAAAACCCTCGATCTGCCTGATCCAATTGGGGCGAAGACACGCCCAAATCTAGGACAATTCCATCCACATTCGAAATACCTGCCTCTACCAATAGCTCGCCCATGTCCCCAAAACGCCCTTGAATAAATCTAAAGCGCCCTGGATAGGTTTTTGTTAACGCCTCCCCATAGGCTTTGGCAGCAGGATCCCGATCTATACCAACGACCTGACAAGGGGCGGCCTCTAAAATGGCCCGGGAATATCCCCCCAGTCCAAAGGTTCCATCCACATAAACTGCGTCTGCACGGGGCGACAAAGCACCGAGCATCTCTGAAAGCATCACAGGAACGTGTCCCGCGGAATTCTCTTTCTGGATATCCCCTAAACTCATGTGCGTTGTCCTTTAGTTATCTTTAGTTTGCAACTTTAATGTCGCCCCACGCTGACGCAACCTAGATTTAACGTCATCTTGATATTTTTCGAAATCCTTAGGATTCCAAATTTGAAAGGTCGTCCCCCTACCAACAAAGGCAGCCTCATCCTGGATCTTTGAAAAATCCTTTAGAGCCTCGGGCAATAAAATCCGCCCATCCCCATCAAAAGCCAATTGATGGGCATCGGCAAACAGGCTGGAGGCCAGATCATCATGTTCCTCAGAAAATAAATCCAAGTGATCGACGCTTTTGCTGAGTAGTTCCATCCGATCCATGCCACAGGCTTCAATCATGGCTCCTTTATAGGAAGGAAAGGCTACAATCCCTTGAAAAGACTGACCAACCAAAGCCGCACGAAAAGGGGCTGGCACCGACACGCGCCCCTTTTTGTCCACTTTGTTGATAAATGTCGATAAAAATAACGACATATTAGTCCTTTCATATTGTTCCAGTTGGATGTTCTAAAAATCCTATATATGGGATAGCATGGGATAATATGGGTGTCAATGGGATTTAATATAAAAAATATGGGATTACTTGTGAAAATTGAGAAAATAATGAAAAAATAAAATAGAAGATTCCAATGAATACAATAAAGATTTTATGTAAGCACCAAGTTCTGGAGGGGAAAAATGGATAGGATAATATCTGTAGATATCCCCTATATAATAGAATTAGAATTTTTTCAGGCTAGAACGCTTCCTTCGACACATGTTCAATTTTGACTTGTTGATTTTTTTAGCCTGAAAAAGAAGAGAGGGGCTGAGACTTACTGGGAGCCCAGAGGAGAGCCGCCTCTTCATTCGCCCCTTCATACGAAAGAAGCAATGCTTTCACGCGTCTACGAAACATTTGATTACGAATGAGATGACCAGGAATATAGTGGTTTGTTATATAAGCATCTGGAGATGTGTATGCCTCAGGATTAGACGCACAACAGCGTAAATAACAACAGTGACCTACAGCTTTTCCACCAAGAAACGTGAACATGAAAAAACATGAAACGGAATGCATTACAGTCTCTGCTAAAGCTGCAGCCCCTGTTTTGCAGGCATCCCCTACACAGAAAAAGGGGGACCATCTAATGCTTTGATAATATCCTCGCGTCAAACTAAAAATTTCTTGAGGATGATCTTTCAAACACCCCCCATGAAAACAAAGAAAAATATTCTTATTTTTATATGGCCTCTCTTCGCGAGGGTAGCGAATAGTACCATGACCAAAGTCAAATTCCTCTTCCCAGAAGCTAGATTGCAGAGCGCCTTCCTGCTGTCTAGCCCCACTGTTTTCGCCATAGTAAGAAAACCCTTCAAGGCCATCCATGGCAGAAGCCATATTAAACAGGAAACTATTTGCTAAAATAAAATATGGAAAAAGAAACCTGTGCATTACTGTCCTCCTTAAAAAGGATTATTCAAACATTTCCTTTTTAGATTTTGTTCCTTTCTATCACATTTTTATTTCAAAACAAAGGGAAGTTTTTTGACTATCTTTTATTATTCACGATACTTGTGCAAGAGAAAGCTGCACACTTTTCACAGCATCTTCACTCAAAAAATGAGTGATGCTGAACACTCCTTCTTTACAGCTGATGGACTCAATTTTAACATCTCGAATAGCAGGAAAGCGTTTTAGATCTTGGATCACCCGCTCCAAATCCTGGGGGGATGATATATCCACCTTCAGCTCATCTGTTTTTGGTTTTAAAGGTGTTTTCAAATATTTTTGTCGCCACGTATCTTCAATAGTATCCATTATCCTAATAACGCCCTGAGCCCACAAATTTTGCCCTTCTGGATTTTCTGTTGTCATCTCTATTTTCTCTGATGTTTGAGAGAGAGGACATATATGGGCAGTCATTTTTAAGGAATCTCCCTCAGGTTCAGCAATCACGAGCATCACATCAGCCACTTGATAATGACGAATCAACCCTAAAAGAGCTTTGGGGTCTATTTGTATGGCCTTTGTAGCATTTACAAAATTTTCATCTTCCAAATCCCCAAGGGGGATCACCACATCTATTAATCCATTGGGATGCTTAAAATTTTTCCAAGCTTGCAGCCATTGGTTGGACTCCTCCCATAGGACAGATTTTTTCCCATTCTTTAAAATGGGAACAACCAATAGTTTTGGCCCTTTATTCTTGGTATAAGAAATTCCTTTGTTTTGAAAAAATTGGTCAACACGCCCCTTGTGGAACCCAATCTTGAAATCCCCTATATACCGTGTGGAGGAATTTTTAGCAGAATTTACAGAAAGGGATTCCACAAAGCCTACCAGGTCCTGATCTTTAATGTCCCCTACCTTTGAACGATCCTCTACAGATACAACACGCGCAACAAAGAAGTCCCAAGCCTTTCGACGTGCGTCTACAATGGCCTGTTCCCGAGCCATAGTGGCAGACTCACTGGAAATATCAATGGGAACGGATTCAATGAGGAATATATCTTCGGATGCAAAGGTTTGGTGGATAAGTGTAAGAAGTAAGAAGGTGATTATGAGGTAAGATGTAGTACGCACTTTTTTGATAAGTCCTTTTTAATATTTTTTTTAACTCTCTTGAACCACCCCGGCGAAAGTGGTCTTTAGACCACCCCGTTGAAAAACGGGGCCCATAGGCCTTTACACCCTCTAGACCTTGCCCGCGTTAGCGCTCTTGGACCCCGGCTTTCGCCGGGGTGGTCCATTATGTACTTGACTGATTCTCCCTCAGCAACTTCATTGCACTCTCATTGGCCTTCAATAAAGTAGAAACCTCTTGGTGCACATGGGCAGATGTGTCCGGCGGCGTTGCATCCACGGGAACATCATTTAAATCCGGATAGGGGCGCTCTGAGCATCCCGGAACCAGCACCAAAAACATGAGTAAAATAATATATTGCATACCTTTAGTGTAGGGGGGTTTTAGCTGTTGTCAATGGGGTATGGATCATCTCTACCGCCTGCCCAGTAATACTTCCCGTTTGCCCACGTGATTGGCTTGCGAGATGACGCCCTCGGCTTCCATCTGGTCGATGATTTTGGCGGCGCGGTTATACCCAATTTCCAGATGACGTTGGATAAAGCTGGTGGATGCCTTGCCTTCTCGCTGCACTAAATCCAGGGCACGGTTGTATAGATCATCGCCGCCCCCTCCACCAGAATCAGCACTAAAGTCCATTTCATCTGCATCTGCCGTCACGGCCTCGATATACTCAGGTTCTCCTTGATCCTTCAGGAATTTCACCACATGCTCAACCTCTTCATCCTTCACGAAAGGCCCATGGACACGGGTGATGCGGCCCCCTGGCATCATATACAGCATGTCCCCCTGCCCCAGTAATTGCTCGGCCCCTTGCTCGCTAAGGATCGTGCGGCTATCGATTTTGGAGGTCACCTGGAAACTGATACGGGTGGGAAAATTCGCCTTGATGGTACCCGTGATCACATCCACCGACGGACGTTGGGTTGCCATAATCAAGTGAATGCCCGCTGCTCGGGCCATCTGCGCCAAGCGTTGCACCGCACTTTCAATGTCTTTCCCTGCCACCAACATCAGATCTGCCATTTCGTCCACCACCACAATGATGTAGGGAAGTGGCGTCAGATCCAGTTCTTGCTCCTCATAAATGGGTTTGCCCGTTTCGGGATTAAATCCTGTTTGCACCCGGCGCATGATCTTTTCTTTGTTTTGCGCAGCTTCCCGAATGCGCGTATTATAGCCATCCACATTTCGAACACCTACCTTGGACATGGATTGATAGCGGTTTTCCATCTCCCGCACCACCCATTTCAATGCCATCACGGCTTTGCCAGGATCGGTGACAACAGGAGTTAGCAAATGGGGGATCCCATCATAGACCGAAAGCTCCAGCATTTTGGGGTCGATCATAATGAATCGGCAACGTTCAGGCGGCAGGGCGTAGAGGATCGATAAAATCATCGTGTTAATGGAAACCGATTTCCCTGACCCTGTCGTTCCCGCCACTAACAGGTGAGGCATGCGCGCAAGGTCTGCAATCACAGGCTCCCCGCCAATATCCTTGCCCAGGATCAATGGCAGATGGCTTGTGGTTTTCGAATAGGCTGGGCTTTCTAGCATTTCCCGAATATAAACTGTTTGACGCGTCGGGTTGGGAAGCTCGATACCAATGGCGTCATGGCCTGGAATCACCGCAATACGGGCAGAAAGCGCACTCATAGACCGGGCAATATCATCCGCAAGCCCAATGACCCGGGATGATTTAGTCCCCGGCGCAGGCCTTAGATGATACAGGGTCACAACAGGCCCTGGGTGCATGGAGACAATGTCCCCCTTCACCCCAAAATCCTCTAGAATTGCAGCGAGGCGCTCGGCACTTGCGTTCAAATGTTCCTTGGATATTTTGACAGCGGCACTGGCATGCTTGGGAATTAAATCCACAGGGGGGAGTTTATATTGGCTGCTAATCTTTACACTGGGAGGAGCAGGTGATTCCTTTACTACCGCAACAGGCTCCGCCTTTTGCTTGACAGGTTTTGCAATAAAAGGATTTTCTATAATTTCCTCTTCTTCTGGTGGGTACTTTTTCCTGAGGCGTTGACACGCCCATGCCCATAGATTTCTAAGGAAAAGAGCACTCTGGATCAGCGTTATACCTATATACTTCAATAATTTTTGCCAAAAAGAAAAGGGGATATGGGCAGCCCAATTCATCAGAAGCAAGCCCCACACATAAAATAAAATGCCCCATATCCACGAGGGGATTGTGATGCCCACATAGGGCAACAAGGATTGGATCAAGTTTGAAAGCACAATGCCTGTAATGCCCCCAGCCGGAACCCCTAGCATGGAAAAGGGGGGAATAAAGGCAAGCCCTGCATCAAATAAAGTCAATCCAAAAAGGAAAATAGGGACCCGGACTTTTAAATATTTTGGGGCAGTCGCCATCAAAATTTTTGTTCCCCAGATGAAAAAAGGAATCGTTAGGAAAAATGCCCCATATCCAAACGTCTGCAATAATAAATCTGATAGATAGGCTCCATAAGACCCTAGGACATTTTTGGGGGGCATGCTGGATACTGTACTGAAAGAGGAATCATAGGGCGCATAGCTAAGAAGGGCAATCACCACCGTCCCTCCAAAAAGGGACAATACAGCGCCACTTCCGCGTTTTAACAATCGCTTAAATACATCCACGGTTTCTTGGGGAAGCAGATGATTCTTATTCTTGTACATAATTCTCGTAGATCCTCATTCAATTTCGCCCCTAATGGTATACTTGTTATTCTAATAGAGGAAGCCCCAAAATTAAATAACCAAAACCTAGACGCATAACCCCCCCAGAATATACCATCCCTCTGAGGAGGGGATGGTTCACGCGGGGTATAAAATAGGTGGGTGTAGCGTGTAGCGCCACATGGTATCATTTTTCCATAATCCTTTTATTTACAGGGCTTTCGAGGGTGTAGCGCGTAGCGCTACGCGTCCCACTTGTGCTTCCAAAATCTAGATGTGCGAAATTGGCCTTTAGGCCACCCCGATGAAAATCGGGGCCCAATCCTTTAGGGTGTCTTTAGAAAATATCTTTTACATGTCGTGTCCTTCTAATGAGAGAGATCTATTCCTTAGTCTTCTTCTAGACCACTCCAGCTTTCGCCCATAGGCGTCAACTTAAAGAGAATGTGAAGCCAAATTCCATAGTTAGTATCGAGCTCTTTTCAACCTAAACCCCTTTTAGAATAGAGAAATATGCCGACGACGAGGGGACCTTTTCATTTTACCACATATCGTAATATATCGTTCCTGATCTGTATGGCAGAAATCCCTCTCTTCGTCAAGAAATTAATTCAGCTTTATCAATAATATTTTTGTTGTTTTTGCATTTTATAACTTGACAGGGGTTTTGAAACCCTTTAAATATGGCATAACGCATATATGCGATGTTGGGAGACACCCTTCGCCCCCCCTCTTTATTCTCCTACTTTAAAATCCTAAAGCTACAAAATTACAGAGTTTTTGCTTCAAAGCTTCTAATTTAGTTTCCCATTTTTTCCTTAAGTTGACACCTATAAGAAAAAGCCGAGGTCCATGGAACACTAACGCGGACAAGGCCTTGACTGTTATTCATTCTCTTGGACCCCGATTTACATCGGGGTGGTCCGAAAGGATGCGTAGGGTGAGCTCCCGCCGTAGCAGGAGATGACCTAACTTACCCATATCGCCACGTGGTCCCTGCAGAACTATCTTCCAAGATAACTCCCTTATCCTTAAGGGTATCGCGGATATCATCGGCTGCTTTAAAATCTCTATTTTTTCTAGCCCCTTCACGATCTGTTATCAGGGATTCGATGTCGGTGATGGAGATATCGGATTCTCCTCTGAATCCTTGAAACCATTCTTCGGGTTCTTTTTGTAATAATCCCAAAATTTCAGCACTCACCCGAAAATCAGCTTGCGCCTGGCGCTTTATCTTAAGATCCTGCGTTTGATGAATCTGGGAGACAAGCTCATAAAGACCCGCAATGGCCAGGGGTATATTTAAATCATCTTTCAAGGCTAATAAAATTTTAGGATACATAGTCCCTTTAATCTGGGGATCATACTCTCGTAACGCGCCATACAACCGATTCAGTGCTCTTTTAGCTTGATGTTCGATGGTAGTGGTCCAATCGAGAGGACTGCGATAATGGGTGGAAAGCAACGCAAAGCGAATGGCCTCCCCCGGCATATCCTGTAGCTTTTCTCGCACGGTAAAAAAGTTACCCAGGGATTTGGACATCTTATCTCCACCAACCACCAAGTGACCATTATGGATCCAATAGCGCGCAAGGTTACATCCATGAACACCCTTGCTTTGGGCAATTTCATTTTCATGGTGTGGAAAAATTAAATCTGTCCCTCCCCCATGAATATCAAAAACTTCCCCTAACTGAACCTTGGTCATCGCCGAGCATTCAATGTGCCATCCCGGCCGGCCATATCCCCAAGGACTGTTCCACCCCACAACGTCTGGTGAAGAGGGCTTCCACAATACAAAATCTGCAGGATTCTTTTTGTAAGGGGCAACTTCGACCCGAGCGCCCGCGATCATGTCTTCTTGATTACGTCCCGAAAGCTCCCCATAGGTGGGATCTGAAGGGACGTGAAATAATACATGCCCCTCCGCTGCATAGGCGTGACCTTTTTCGATCAGCATCTGGATCATTTGAATCATTTCTCCAATATAGTCCGTCGCCTTGGGTTCAAAGTCCGGACGCAATGCATTCAAGGCCCCCATATCCTGATGATACATATCCGTCGTTCTGAGGGTTAGGGATTCAATGGTTTCCTGATTTTCCTTGGCGGCTTTGATAATTTTATCGTCCACGTCCGTGATATTACGCACGTAGGTCACCTTAGAATACATAGTCTGCAGCAACCGATACAACACATCAAAAACCACCACGGGCCGCGCATTTCCAATGTGAGCAGTGTCATAAACCGTGGGTCCACACACATAAAATCGTATATTATTGGGGTCAATAGGAATGAATTCTTCTTTAGTTCGGCTAAGAGTATTGTGGAGATATAGAGTCATAAGGTTTCCTTTATTTTTCAGTCTAGACTATAAGATCCCCCAACCCTAAAAGTCAAAATATTTTCAAGGCATACTCAGCCCAGAGTTGTATTACCTACCACGTCTCCTTCTAGGTAATCTGCTTTCCTTTTCCAAAGCAGCACTTTTCTTCTCTAGTTCATAACTTTTTTTAAGTATACTTGACCATAGTTTGCGAAATTCCCTAGCTTCTGCATCATATCTAGCAGCATGCTCCTTCATATCTTCCCGTATAGCATTTGTTGTATGGGTAAACACATGCCAAAAGCCCGCTATACTTCCAACAATTGCAATTGTTTGCATCCAATCCATCATCACCTCTTTCTAATTTTCTCTAACTCTAATTCATAAATTTTTTTCTGTATGTCTTTTTTTTCTTTTTCTAACGCATAGCTTTTCTTTTCTATCTCATTGCTTTTCTGAAGAAGTCTCGCCCAATGCTCCCGAGACTCTTTTAATTCCGCGTCATATTTGCTGTTGCGCTCCCGCATATCTTCGCGCATCACACCAATATCTTCGCGTATAGCATTCGTTGTGTGGGCAAATATATGCCATAGCCCCACTATACTTCCAACAATTGTAATAGTTTGCATCCAATCCATTTTTAATCCTATAAATTTCAATATACGATCATAGTATAAAAAATATGTTACTATGAGGATATTTTATATACAAGGGGATTTTTTAGAAAAAAGAAAAAATATGCAGGTTAGTGAGTAGGTTATGCATCTCCAGCCAGAATATTCGGGAAGTTAGCGCGTTCGGCAAGGCGGATATAATCCTCGATATTGCCTTCGAACATCATGCTTTTGCCATCCTGGGTCATAGCAAAGATATGGGTTGCGACCTCATTAATGAAGGACCTGTTATGACTGATGAATAAAACGGTGCCCTCATAATCTGCAAGGGCACCCGCTAGCACCTCGGAACTGGACATATCAAGATGGTTCGTAGGCTCATCCAGCAGCAAAAAGTTTGCGCCCTGAGCAAGCAAGCAAGCCAACCCCACGCGGCTTTTTTCGCCACCCGATAACACGCGCACGGGTTTGAAGGCATCTTGATCCTTCATCATCATCTGCCCTAGTAAGGTCCTTGCCCGCTGTTGCGTTAGACCCTGCCCAAAGTTCATGACGTTTTCTAGGGCCGAGGCCTCCTGCACCAAATAGGCCAATTGATCCTGGGCATAGTATCCCGTGATCACATTGTGACCTAGCTCGCACTTGCCTGAGAGAAAAGGCACCAAGGACACAATGCTTTTTAGCAACGTTGATTTTCCAATGCCGTTGCTTCCAATGATCGCAATCTTTTGCCCCCGATGAATTTTTAGATTGAGATTTTTAAAGAGAGGTTTGTCATATCCAATAGAGCAATTTTCCAGAGTCAACACATTATTTCCTGATTTCTGCGTCATCTTGATATCGATGCTAATTTCCGCAGGATCCTGATCCACTCCAATAGAATTCTCAACAACCCGCAGACGATCGAGCATCTTCATCTTGCTTTTTACCTGTTTAGCCTTGGAGGCCTTAGCCCCAAAACGCTCCACAAACTTTTCAATCTGGGCAGAGCGCTTTTGAAGAGTTTTTAGTTGCTGCTCACTCATGGCTTGATTGGCTTCATATTGCTCGAGGAAGCTATCAAAATTCCCTGTGTATGGTGTCAACGTTCCCTGGTTTAGGTGAAGGGTAATTTGGGATAACCGATTCAGCAAATCTTGATCATGGGATACGAATAATAGAGTACCTTGGAAGCGTTTGAAATAGCCCTCTAGCCAAATGATACTGGGCAAATCCAAATGGTTTGTGGGCTCGTCCAAAATCAAAAAGTTAGGTTCTTTTAACAACAGTTTCGCAAGCTCCAAACGCATGCGCCATCCCCCAGATAGCGTCAATGGCCCCAGGTCAAATTGATTGGTTGTAAACCCTAGACCCACCAGAATCTTCTTGGCATTGGCTTCGAGAGCGTACCCTCCCCCACTGCTGAATTGGTGTTCCAGCTTTTCATAGTGGGCGTATTTTTCATCTGTGTAATCCTGCCCCATCTCGAGGAGGGCTTGATCCAGCTGTTCCTTGATTTTAGAAAGATCCCCCATCCCTGCCATGCATTCTTCAATAATAGTAGCAGCGGGATTAGAATTTGGTTCCTGGGGTAAATACCCAATGCGACAGTCCTTTGGAATAATGATTTCGCCAGAATCCAGTTCCTCCAGCTTGCAAATAATATTTAAGAGTGTGGTTTTGCCAGCCCCATTGGCCCCCACCAGCGCCACGCGTTTATTATTGGGAAACAAATAGGAAACATCCTTTAAAATTTGTTTCCCTAAAAAGGCTTTATATAAATGTTGAAGTCTAAGCATTATTAATTCCTAAAAAAGACACCTTAACGTCAGTTTGGCATTATAACAACTGAAAACTATTTCTTTTGGTGAATAGTGCTATGGCCCAAAAAAGGTCGTCTCTTCTAAACCCAAAAAAAATATCTTTATGCCCTTGTATACTACCCCTGTTGATCAACCTCCTTCTGTCATTTTCTAGAGATGATGGTGGAGCACCTAAAGTATCCCTAGGGAGATTTTACTAAACTACCTACTACCAATAACGACAAACTCCCTAGGGATGTTTATAAAACCCAAGAGACTCACCCCCAACAGACTATTGAGGGTTGGGAAATCCCCTAAAAAGGAAGCCCCGTTTAATCTGAGAGGAAACTCTCTCCCCATAGGATGGGGGTGAATCTTACGGGATTATAGATTTGTGATATTTGATGGCATTAATTTATCGGCAACTCTCGAAATACACTAGTACTTCGAGGGTTTTTTCTCGTTCACTTTTTGAGAGCAACTGATATTCCTCTACCCTCAAAGAAAAAACCAACCCATATCATTCTATGTAAATAGGAACTTTTTTAAGTAACAAAATTATGGTATGCTTTTTATATAAATAAAAAATATTTGGCGGGGCAAAGTGAAAAAAATTTATATTCTCAATATAGTTATGTACGTACTCATGTTGGGCAATGCATCAGCATGCGGGTGTGGGCTATCAAATAATGGTGGAGATCCTGATCTCTATACTAAAAACAACGTATTTTATAAAATGATCCATGGAGAAATTCCCTGTAAAAAGATTTACGAAGATAAAGATGTACTTGCGTTTCATGATGATCATCCCCTGGCAAAAGTTCATGTCTTAGTGGTTCCAAAAAGGGAGTATAGATCCTTTAACAGTTTTGTAGCCAAGGCAAAACCTAAAGAAATTGCCCATTTCATGAAAGTCATTCAAAAAATCGCCAAGGATTTGGGATTGGACAAAACGGGATATCGCTTGATCACCAATCATGGCCGAGATGCAGATCAAGAAGTCCCCCATTTTCATGTTCATTTATTGGGGGGAAATCATCTGGGATATATGGGGAAATGTAAAGAAAATGCCCCTCAACCCATCAATCCAGGCGCGATAACAAGTATAGAAAATGACGAAATTTTGGAATTGTAATTTGAAATGGTCTTTAGCCCACCCCGTTGAAAAACGGGGTCCAAGTACCTTGAATAGTATTCCGGAGCTCTTGGATCCCGGCTTTCGCCGGGATGGTCCTGGAGGGATTCGGGAAAATAGGAAAAAAGAATAAATGGAAAATAACCCACGTTACATCATAGTCGGACTGATTGTCGTTATTTCGATCATTAGCGCTGTGCTGTTCAGCTTTTGGATCCATGCAACCCATCGCTCAAGCAACATGATGCTCTGTGATATTTACTTTGCGCAAGGCGTAAGTGGCCTGATCATTGGTAGTCCTGTTAAATACCAAGGATTGCTTGTGGGATCTGTGGATTCCTTGGACTTAGATCCTGAAAATCCAGATAAAATTCGGGTTCGAGTTCATATTGATAGGGACGTCCCCCTCAGGGAAGGTAGCTTTGCATCCCTTTCTATCACAGGGATTTCCGGGGACACCTATGTTCAGATTAGCGCTGCTCAAATGGATAAACCAAAGCTAAAACCGCTTCCTGGGAATGAAATCATCGTTATTCCATCTTCATCTTCTATTTTAGAAAAATTAATGGACAGGGCCCCCCAAGTTCTGGACAGCATCTTAGAGGCAACCAATCGCATGCAATTGGTTTTTGATCAAAAGAATCGCGAGCATTTGACGAGCATTTTAGAAAATGTTGAAACCTTTAGTTCCTCTCTGGCAAATAAAGCCAAAGGTTTTGAGGACATTATTGATCATACAAACAGCCTGATCCCAGTGGTAGAAAATAGTGTTTTGACCATGAAGGCAACAGTCAAGAAGACAGGGAAATCTGTTGATCAACTAACGGGTGAAGTAACTGATATGATAAAAGAAAATCGTGTTCCCCTTCATAATTTTACAACAGGAGGGCTCTATGAAATATCCCGATTGATTTCTGAATTTAGAAAAACATTGGATTCTTTTGATTTGTTTATGGGAGATATTTCCAGCAAATTGAATCGATTAATGCCTGATAATACCCAAGGGGAGTATAAATTAAATGAAGCATAATCTTTTAAATCGACTTACTCTTTTGACATGCTTTCTTTTGGGGGGATGTGTTAGCTTATTCCCTGAGAACCCTCAAAAAACGGATACTTTATTATTATCTGTTGGCCATCAGAAAATAACAGATATCCCCGCGGTTTCCTGGCAACTAACCATTCTAGAACCCACCACCTCTACAGGCTTGGATACGGACCGAGTGATGGTAAAACGGGATGCTTATCGCGTGTCCTATGTGGCGGATGTACATTGGCCAAATGTATTACCCGTTGTGGTGCAGGATTTATTGTTGGATGCTTTAGTAGGGTCCCAAAGAATCAAGGGGATCAGCAAATCCGATGGGACAATCAAGGCAGACTATGCTCTGAAAACGGAAATTCAAAAATTTGAATTACAAGAATCCGGAGAAAAGTCGCCCCCCACTGTCTATGTGGATTTTTTATTTCAATTGATCAAAGTATCAAACCAGGAAGTAGTGTCCATGAAACATGTGCGAGCCTTAAAACATGCAGAGGCAAAAAATCCTGAGTCCGTCGTCACTGCCTTCAATGCCGCCCTCACTGACAGTTTTGAGCAAATGGTCACATGGATTTTGATGGCGGGGGATAGTTCTTCGAGGGGTTGAATTTAGTAAGTCTTTTTTTACTTTCCTTATAAAAAATGCTATGCTATCCGTATTACTAGTACGGAAAAATTGTATTTTTCCGTAGTGATGATGCGGAATACTACAAGTTTTCCGTAGTAGCGGTACGGATAACTAAGGAATTTTAAGATGCATTATGCGAAACGATTTTATCCTCTTCCCTTCCCCAAGGGGCAAACAATCATTTTGTTAGGTCCCAGAAAGACAGGAAAAACAACCTTTTTAAAACATCGATTTCCCGATAGCCTCTATATTGATTTATTACAATCCGAGGTTGCCCGCAAATATTCAGCTCAACCTGAACGGTTGCGTCAAGAGTTGCTCCTGATTAAAGAAGAGCAAAAAGCCCATCCTATTATTATTGACGAGGTTCAGCTTATCCCTGCCCTATTGAATGAAATTCATTGGCTCATTGAAAACGCAGGATTATATTTTATTTTGTGTGGGTCAAGCACACGGAAATTACGGGCAGCAGGGGTGAATTTACTTGGGGGACGGGCATGGACATACATGTTTTTTCCTTTTGTTTACCCAGAATTGTCGCCCTACGATCTGATGCGTGTCTTGGAACGAGGAACCATCCCCAGTCACTACCTTTCCCAAGAATATAAAAAACATTTAGAGGCCTACATCTATGACTATCTAACCCTGGAAATTCAACATGAGGGGTTAGTTCGTAGCTTGCCCGCCTTTCAGCATTTTTTAGAAGTCGCCGCATTCTCCAGCGGAGAGCTCGTTAATTATGCCAACATTGCCCGCGAAGCAGGTGTAGGGGAAAAAACGATCCGAGCCTATTTTGATATTTTGGAAGATAGTTTGGTGGGGTATCGATTGCTCCCTTTCTCTCATAAACAAAAGCGGGAGATTATTTTTAAAGCCCCTAAATTTTATTTTTTTGATGTAGGGATCACTAATACCTTAAAAAGAAATAGAGAGTCCACTCAATGGGCGGAAAACAAAGGTCATATTCTTGAATCTTACATCTTTCAAGAATTAAACGCCTATAGATTGTTGCAAGAAGAAAAGAAAACCCTAAACTTTTGGCGAACCACAACAGGGTTAGAAGTAGATTTTATCTTAGATCAAAGAATCGCCATTGAGGTTAAAAACAGCTCTAATATTCATACATCTGATCTAAAAGGTCTCATAGCCTTTGCAGAGGAGCATAATCCAAAAGAATTGATTGTTGTATGCAATGAAGAAATTCCAAGATTAATCTCTCACAAAGGCTATGATATCAAAATTTTTAACGTGGCAGCGTTCTTGGAACGTTTATGGAATAACGAGTTTATATAAACAAACGCTACGCCTGATCCGTATCCTTTATTCTCTTTTCTTTGGTGGGATCTAGGGTTTCATTGTTTTCTGCGCTTTTCTTGGCCAACGTTGACATGAAGCTAGCTGTTGGCGGAGGCGGGGTGGTGGTTTGTTCTTCCACCAACAAATCCCGGATATCTTCATTACGTTCCTCAGCATGAACCTCTTTTAAGAATTCTATTTCAGCCTGACTTTTTTCCTTTGGAGAGGATGATTGAGAGACTGACGTTTTTTGTATTCCCAGAACTTTTTTGGTACTATCCTGCGGACGAGGAGCACCGGGACGGGGGGGTCTTATGTTATAATCAGCAGGCGGCATCTCGAGGGGCGCGCGAGACATTACCTCAAATTCATCTGGGGCTTCGCGACTAAGGCCTAATTTATCTTTAACCGTGTCACAACTGGTTAAAAACAATAGACCTAGCAAGGATCCATATGCTGTAGCTTTTTTCCTTAGCTGATTTTTCATTCTTTTTCTTAATCCTTTTTTCTAAATGATTCACAAAATTGCTGCCATATCAATAGCCCGACTCCCACTACAATCGCGCTATCTGCCACATTAAAGGCGGGCCAATAATGGGGACCCCAGTGGAAATACAAGAAATCCACAACGGCCTCTAGGCGCACACGATCAATCATATTACCGAGCGCCCCCCCTAAAATCAGGGACAAACCCACCATATTCCAAAAACTTTTTTCTGTCAAAACCCATACGCCAAGGCCCAGAATAATAAGGCTGGAAATCACCGTCACCCCCCAAAATACAAGAGGCCCCATGTGACTGAGCAATCCAAAACTAACGCCTTTGTTATAGACTAATACCAGATCAAAAAAGAACGTCACCAGGACTTTTGCATGGGGATCAGCGGCAAAAAAATCCATGACCCAAAGTTTCGTCAGTTGATCCAACGCCATGACAGCAATAAGAATGGAGAGGATTAAGGGTAATTTTTTTATGTTCATTTTAAGCATTTAATTTCCGATGTTGATAATCCAGTAGCCTTAGAAATAGCATCAATAGGAACACCTTGCAAAACTAATTGACGAGCGATTTCTTTCTTTCCTTCCAAAATTCCCTCAGCCTTTCCTTCCGCTTTTCCTTCAGCCATTCCCTCCGCTTTTCCCTCATCAAAAGCCTCTTCTCGACCATCGCGATCTGCTTGGGTTTTCATGTCAACGGACATATACATTCTTGCCTCATCTGGGG
>CAYOCE010000026.1:0-18199 GCA_964402405.1 uncultured Hyphomicrobiales bacterium
ATATATGGATATAAAAACAAGAATTTCAAGATTATTTATTCCCTCCATTCTGGAAGAGGAAGGGCATATTTCTTTGGATGCTAAGAACAGTCACTATTTGACCCACGTGATGCGGGCGAAAATAGGGGATCAGGTGTTGGTGTTTGATGGAAAAACGGGGGAATATGTAGCTGAGATTAGTAAGATGGATCGCAAGGGGTGCACCTTACATATCCTTAAAAAGGTGAAGCCTTTTGTTCAAAACATGGGCCCTACTTTATTATTTGCCCCCCTAAAAAAACCGCGTCTGGATTTTATGATAGAGAAAGCCGTGGAGTTGGGGGTGGATCATCTATATCCCATCATCACAGACCATACGATAAACCGAAATCTAAATATGGAAAAGCTTCAGGAAATAGCTATTCAGGCGGCGGAACAGTCAGAGCGCCTGAGTATCCCAGAGATTCATGAGCCTTTAGGCCTGGAGAAATTCTTAAAGGCGTGGAATCCTGCCGATCCCATTTTCGTATGTGCGGAACGACAAAATTGCCCGAGCTTAAAAGAGTCCTCTGTAAAAATCCCCGCCTGCAAAACCTTCTTTGTGGGACCCGAGGGAGGATTTAGCGCCAGTGAGTTTAAGTTGATGGAATCAACCCCCTTCATCCATTTCGTAAACCTGGGTCCCGAGATCTTACGCGCCGAAACAGCCGCCATTGCGGTACTGGGGTGGGTTAGGGTGAATTATTAAGGTTGAGGAGGTGGTTTAGTTCACCCTTTCAATCCCGACCCTTCACAACCCCCACGAAGGTGGGGGCCCACCCTACGCTCTTCGAGCTTCGGGTGGCAAGCCACCCCAAGCGAGTTAGAGCTAGGAGTGCCTACCGAAGCTTTAGCGTAGGTAGGCTATAAACGCTACCGCTTCATGGATCCCCTTTTTCAAGGGGATGGTTGAAAAGGGTATAGGGAATGAGTGGAAAGAGTGCATTTTACCCCAAGCGAACCATTCCCGCGGAGGCGGGAATCCATGTGCAGTAGCACACTGCACTACCCGAAGGTATCTGTGAATCCCCTCCTCCCGGCTACGCCAAAGGCTTCGCCGTGGCGAGTCGAGGGGGTGGTTTATAAGGGTAAAAGCGCTTTGGAATGACAGCATAAGGACGCTAAAGCTCTCGCGGTTTAATTTTGGATTGGGGGGCTACTAGACCGTTATATTTCTCAATCAAATCCAGATATTTTGCATAATACTCAGCTGCAGCAGCATCATCTTTCTCGCACCCAGATCCCTTAAATCCTTTCTTTAGTTTTTCCCCAAGGGATTCTGTCTTTAAATGACGGGAAAACTTAAACATATGAAGGGCTTTAAAGCGGATCATCTCTGAAGTTTCCTCTGATTCAGGCATTTTATTTCCCTTAGCGAGCATTGCTTCTATGGGCTCTTTTAGAGACATGAACAGATCATATTCAGCAGTCCCTGAGGTCGTGTACTTTGACTTAATATATCGTTGAATGGTTTCCCAAGTCTCCCCTGCCCCTAATCCATGCAACAAGAACGCGAGCCCATTATTTTGCTCATACCCCTCCCGAGGCACATGTAGATTACGGGCGAGTAAATAGGAAACAGCTAAGGTAAATTCCTTTGATTGATATTTATCTGCATGCTTCGGATTCATAAACATTAACAAGTTTACAGCCAGATCTCGATATTCTTTCTTATTCAAATGCCCTGAGTTTTTTCTAGCTCCCACTTTTCGATCATTGATATGACGCCATACGATTTCAAACATAACAAAGGGATTATGATATCCCAACAATCTGATACATTCGTATAATCTGTCTTGCTTACATTCTGGATAGGTTTCGTGAAAAAATCCTAGCATTCTTTGACACTCAGGAGGCAATTCACCTACTGCATCTCGTGCCCCCTCATTTCCACTAGTAAAGATATCCACTAATTGGGCAAAAACAGTGGAACTAATATCATAGGTCCCCCCTGTTACAGGTACTGAGGTGGATTCTGAAGAATTACTTTCTTGAAAAACCGCATCTGCAAGCACCTGTGCCAACATAGGAAATCCCGCATCTACACCATACTGAATAGCCTCTGGGATAAAGTTAGATAACCCACCATCCACCATTTGGTTTCCCCCCACAAAAGCATCCTGGACTTCTCCTTTTGCTATTTCTTTCCAAAGCTCCTCAGGGGTGTATTCAGGAGTTTCTCTTATTGTTTGCCCATTTCGTTGGGCTAATATCAAGGAAATGGATCTCACGCGGGACCTCCATTTTTGTTCCTCTTCATCAAATCTAATAGATTCACCGTGTGCCTGATGTGCTCTATTCATTGTCGCCGCAGACATCGTGTAGGATCTAATAGGCCCACTGAAACTGGAACCAGAGCTCCCTTGCATTGCTGCAGCAGACAGGGAGCGAGATCTATCAACACCCGCACTGAAACTGGAACTAGATCCAGTCCCAACTCCTCCGTTTTCTATAGGGTCAGCCATATAGTCTGCTAGCTTTATTACTGCATCTGTATCTTTTGGATCTATTGGATTAACAAATCTGTTGAGGGGAAATTTATTGTGAGAAACACCTCTTTCCATGCCTCCGTCACTCATCTCTGCATCACCCCTAGCCCCATTGCCGGAACTCCCCTCAACCCCAATCATCAACACAAGTCCCAGCAATATTCCCCATAGAGCCTTCATTTTAATTTCCTTTCTTGAGTTGGTTTTTCAATTGCAAAGTATCAGTTACACTATAGCCTATAAGGTGAAATCTGAGGCCCTCATTTTATGAGGTGACCTACTATGCAATTTCCGAAACCCCTTTTGTATAGCCCCATATCGTAGCGCAGTATTTTCAGAAAGTTTCCGATGCATTTCATCAACTTCCCTGTCTATATCTCCCTGCAAATCGTTGAGAGCACTAGAACTACTTCCTTCGCCATCTTCCCCCATAGGGAGGGAGTTTCCTCTTAAAAAATCAAATTCTTTCTTTTCTAAGATTTTAGGGTCAATCCCAAACTCTTTGCATTTTTCTTCATATGTTTTACGGTATTCTTCGAGTGATGTGTTCGTTGTAACGCTGAATGCTCTTCTTAAAGCACCAAACAATGGGATTTCTAATCCCTCAGATTCAATCCCAAGATTTCTGCATTTTTCTTCATATATTTTCTGGGTATCATTGGCTAATTCCCTATTTTTCGGGCATCCCCAGCCGTTTAATTGCTGTCGCGCTAATCTATGTAAATTGTTAGCGAAGACATCTCCTTCTCCCCCTGTTTCTATTCCTCTTACATGAAATAAATAGGCAGCTTCATTATCTTCAGGCACTCCCTCTCGGTCTGTATGAGAAGCTCGACCTAGTAAATAATAGATACAGGATAGAAGTTGTCGCTTAGATTTGTCATCTATCTGACCATCTCTAATCCACATCTCAAGTTTACCCATGGCTTCTGTAACATAGTTGCTAGGGCTCCCTGCATTTCTGTAGTGATGCCAAGCTATAACCCACATAGCATGCGGATTCTCATAGCTTACAAGTTTAGCAAGTTCATTTGATAGGCACCCCTTACTATCTAAGTCTTTAATTGCTACTTGATTTATCGGAAAGAAATTAGATGTTTGTGAGTTGAGCGCTCTTTTAAAGTCCTCATTTACTACGGCTGCTATCGGATCTAGGAGTGCTTCATCACCATTTGTAGCAGCCCTTACAGGAATATCTTTAAAACGTTCGTCAAGTTCAGCTGTCATGTGTGCAAGCATATAAACAACATGAAGTAACCCATTATTACGCGCGAACCTATCTGCTCCTTCTAGAATGTCACCGATAGATCTGTCATCTAGTGGGAGTAATTGGTTCAATAAGGAGCTAGTTTGATTAAAGTCGCCTCTTGCTAGGGCTTCAAATATACTGAGAGAATTTAATGATTGGGGTGCTTGTGGGTTTAGATCATTAGCTGCAGGTTCGTTACGTTCTGCTTCTACTGTGTAGCTTGTCCCAGGTTTATTACATTGCACGTTCAGTTCTTCTGTCTCATAATCTGTATCAGAAAAATCTTCAGAATAATCTGATAATTCTGGCTGTGCGTCACCATTATTTGATGACACCAGATCACTGCTACTTGATGATTCCATCTCTGTTTCATGAAGTGACCTAATTCCAGCGCTTGCTGTAGAGTCTCCGCGATCGCGTCCAACGGGATGTGCAGCAGCGCCATTACTTGTTGACCCCACCAAGTCTAATCCCTCAACGACTGACATCCCCATAAGGGCTAGCAATATTCCCCATAATAAAGTTTTCATTTGATTCCCCTTTCCTTAACTTTCTTTCCAAAAACTATCCTTTGAAAATATTTAAAAAGAACTTTCTTAATTTTTCTGTAATTGTTAGTAGTGGCTTCGGGGTAATCCCTAGCGCGGTACATTTATTTTTATAAATTTCATAGGTCTCTTGGGCTAAGACTTCATTTTTCTCACACCCCCAACCATAATATTGATGACGCGCTAACTCACGCCAATGCTTGAAAAATGCATTTTCTCCAGCTAATTCCATTCCCTTTTCATGAAAAAAATGAGCTAAGTCATTGTCTTGAAGAAATCCGTCGCATCCTTTATGATAGGCACGACCTATCAAATAATAGACATAAGTCCCAAGACGTTGTTTAGATTCGGACGCTATATCATTGGTTCTAATCCACCTTCCAATTTCTCCCATAACTTCAAAAACTTCATTGCCAGGCTGATCCACTTTGCTCATATAATGCCAAACAATAACTAACATAGCATGGGGGTTTCCATAATTCACAAGGTGGGTAAGTTCATCTCCCCCTCCGTTCTCATCTAGGTCTTGAAATGCTTTCTTACTGATATCAGGGAATTGAGCAAAATCTGAAGACGCCTCCATATTTTTCCTACATTGCTCAATTCCTGTTGCTACTATAGTGCTTATAAAGTCCCTAGATCTGGGGGGAGTAGAATTATCTTCGGAAGAATCTCCAAAGGCCATGTTGCGGTCACTTGCCATTTTATGAAGCATACGAACAACATGAGGTAAATATTTAGTTTTCGCTAATGTCTCTACCTTTTTTAAGATAGCATCAGCAAATGGTAGATCTCTTGACGATAAATTACCTAATAAAGTGTCAGTCTTATTAAAATCACCCATTGCCATGGATTTAAAAATATCGTCTTCTATGGGTGCGTTTCCCGAAGGTAGGGGTTGTTGTTCTGGGAGAGAATCTGTCTCAGAGGATCCCCAAGATTCTGATTCTGACATGTCCAGGTCAGCGTCAAAAGCCACAGAAACTGATGCTGTGCCAGGATCTTCAGGAGAATCTAACCCTCTGTCTCCCTTAGCAGTGATCATTCCTACGAAGCTTAGCAGTATTGCCCATAGCACAGACTTCATTTTAGGCTCCTTTCTTTAAGACTCCTTTTAAAGAGTTATCACTAATAAGGTCATATTTTCAAGAGTTTAAATCTTCAGAGCCGTAATTTTAGGTGTTGAAGTTTGATTATGGGTTGTATTATGGGTTGTAATGAGAGTCAAATATTCCCCATATAATTCTAGACTTTTTTGTTCATCTATTTTCTTACATCCAAGACTCTTTTGATAACTACGAGCTGCCCTAAAGTTGAAAAGCAATAACCAGCGAAGGGTTGGAAAATTTTCTTTTAGCTTTTCCTCGCCATAATCAGATATGTATTTTGATGCGTTCATTAAAAGCTCCACCATTTTTTTTCTATCTTCAGTCGTATTTTTAACCTCTTGGTTTATATCGTCATAAGATACCCCTGACATTCTAGCATAAATAGAAAAGGCAACGGATTTACTTCTGGGAAATCCTTCTCGTTTTCCAAGAGCTCTCTCCGTCCCAAATCCTCTGGCTACCAAATAAAAAGAGGCTAGAAAGCCCTCCATTAATTGATCCGGATCCCTTTCCTCCCTACAGGTCAACTGTAGCAATCGAATAAGAAGATCCCGATACTCTTTCTTAGTTATGCCTACCGATTCTTCCTCTGGGTCAGCGCTCATGTTTTTGAGATGCCGATAGATTATTTCTATCATTATAAAGGGATTTCGGAAATCTACTAATAACTCCATGTGTATATATAACATAGGACTCCAATCATCTGAGGTATTATATTGATCATGGAACACAGCCAGCATTCGTTGGTGTTCTAAAGGTAATTCCCTTAGGGGATCTTGCGAACTCTCTCCTCCAGCAGTCTTACCAAATAACTGTCGTCGAAGATCTTTGCTAGCCCTAGAAATTAAAAGATTCATATCAAAGCCTGGAGGATCTTTCTCGGGGAAGATAGCTCTTAACAAAGGCCCGTTTAAAGCAAGGACTTCTTTTAAATCATGGCCCTCTCCAAGGTCTATAATATGATCAGTAACACTCTCATAAAAACGATCTCTCTGTCTTGTGATATCATCTTCAGCAGCTTTGTTATGTTTAAGCGTCTCTAATCTAGGAACACCTGAGAGGATATCATTTATATTTCCGTGTTGTATGTCTCCCCATAGGTTGAGTGGGGTATATACTTTTGAATCTTCTTCAAGGGGTGATTCAGGGGATGGATTAATTCCAAAAGACCCTTTTTGGGCATAAACAGAGCGCGCTCGTACTCTTGATCCCGAGGGAGACCCTCCACTGCTTGTTGGGGAATCCTGTTTTACTACGTCAATAACAGAAGGCCCCCTCGATGATCCAGAGCCAGAGCTAGATTCTCCTTCTGTGAAAAGGTCCTGTGCATCTACTACGCTAGCAGCCAATACCAACCCCAATAAAACTCCAAAAATCCCCCTCATGGCTCCCCCTTTTCTAGAACTTTCTTTTCAAAGGCCGTCATTAAATGTTCTGTGCTTTGGGCAAAGAGCTTTTCCATAAATGATTGTAGGAGGGAGGATTTAAATTCAAAATCAATGAAGAACGTCACAGCTGTTTCGTGATCCGATATTTTCTCGAAGGTCCAATAATTATGTAAATGCTTGAAAGGCCCTTGTTGATACTGAACCTCTATTTTTTCAGAAGGGGTTAGCAGAACCTTGGATCGAAAGGTTTCGCTAAAGATGCTATAGCCAACCGTCAGATCAGCCACCACGTACCCCTCTCCCTGTTCGAGGATTCTTATGGACTTGCACCAGGGCAAAAACGTTGGATAGGACTGGATATCTGCCACTAGATCATAGAGCTGCCTTTGGGGATACGGAAAAATACGAATTATATGTTGTTTTGTTGCCATTTCTTCTCTAATACCTTAAAAGTATTATACTCTTTGGGTTTCAAAATGTGGGAAGTTAAATGAAGGACCGAGGAGGGATAATGTATTCTTCATACATGCCCGACGAAAGTACCTGAAATTTAACAATCCACAGTTTGAAGGACGAAGAGTATATTTCATGGTAATGAGGGTTATTCCACAAAACAAGGAGAAAAAATAGTGAAGCTTTTTCTGGTATCTATCTTAGGCATTCTGTTCAGTATTTTTAGTGTACATGCGAACAAAGAATTCCACTTTGAGCCCAAGGTTTATCATATCTATAATCAACAAAATGATAGGGTGGAACACCAAACTCGCTATACACCTATTTATGAGGGGTATGAGTTTCATAATGGCCCTGAGCGTATTGCCCGGATGAATCCCAAGGATATCCAAGGAAAATCTATTCTGGACATGGGATGTAATAATGGGGATCTATTGTTTGCCGCGAAAAAGGCAGGGGCGGGGTCTGTTGTGGGCGTCGATTTTGTTGCGTCCCTGATTCAAGATGCCAGAAAAACGGCTAAAGATTTAGGCATTGAGGATAGCCAATTTATCGTGGGGGATATGGAAAATAAATCCCTTTACTTGAATCTAGAGCCTCGGGATACGGTTTTCTTTATGCGAATTTTGGATACGTCTAACTTTGAAAACCGCACAGCCGTAATTGCAGGCGTGGCAAGACTCGCCAAAGAAGTAATGTACTATGAAGGGCATCGCTCGGAAAAAAGCCATGTGCCAAGGCTGTACCAATTGCTGACATGGACAGATTTCTCACGGTACGAGTATTTAGGAAAATCCAAGGATGGTCGCCCCATGATCCGGTGCTCCCGGGAGACCATGACCCCAGATCAAATGCCTAAAAATGCCATCACCTCCGATGACCCTGATCACTTGCAATACGAGGCCTCCGAAATTTATGTGCTTCAAACCAGTCCTTTTAATCCTGTCTTCAGTGAAAAATGTAGGGTAATTCAATATGTTAAGTAATGGGGAAATAAATAATACATATAATACAACTAGTTACTATTTGTTTTTTGCTAACACCTTGATATTCAGGGAAAATTTTTCCTATTTTGCCTAAAAAAAACATGATATTCTAAGAGTTCGAAAAATAAAGGTACATAAACAAAAAAGTGAGGTTAGGATGTCTGTTATTTCACGCATTCTTAGCTTAAAAACACAACATGACTCTCTTAAGTCATCTATTATAAGGGAAAGGCTCAAGCCATCGGCTGATGCCCTTTCCCTTAAAGTTTTAAAAATTCAAAAACTAAAAATCAAAGAAGAACTTCAGAAGTTACTGACAAAATAGGTCGCTTTACTGTCATTCCAGGCAAGTGAGCATCGCGAACGCTGACCTGGGATCCAGGGATTATGGGAGGACGTCTCGCCACGGCGAAGCCTTTGGCGTAGCCGGGAGTCCTCACTTTATTTTTTTCTTATAAAGTAGATGGCTATCGCCATCCCATTTGTGCTGGGTCCCAAATCTCGCTCGCTGAAGCTCGCGGTTTGGGATGACGGTATAAGAGAGCTACCGCTCACGGCCTGGGATGCCCTCACTTCAAAAACTTAATTGAAAGTGGATATGTATAAATCTGACCTTTGGCTGCGCGGATGGTACCTAGGATCACTAAAATGCTCCACACAATTTTCCCGATAATCGAAATTCCCACAAAGGCAAAAATGGGGAAAATCAACCAAAAGGACAAGCCTGAAATCAGCAACCCAACCCCAAAATAAATGCTACAGCTAATTTGAAAATCTAAAATCTTTTTCCCAGTTTCATTTAAAAAATCAGATTGATCTTTTTTCAAAATCCAAATAATCAACGGACCAAGAATTTGCCCAACGATGGGGATTAAAAATCCTCCGAATCCACTCAGGTGCATTAAGGCTGCCCACTTGTTGTCATCCATCTGCACACATTTATTGGGTTGTATGATTTCTTGCTCGGGTTTCTTTTTCGCCATTTTATCCTCCTATTTTGATTTGTAATTCTGCATGAGAAAAGTATTCAGTAACCTTACCCCATATCCACTGGGATACTTGCCTGACAAGGGATGGGATCCACTAGACCCCCATGCAACCCCGGCAATATCAATATGAACCCACGAGGTTTTATTAACAAAGCGCTGTAGGAATTGGGCAGCCTTGATACTGCCGGCCCCGCCCCTAGCTGATATGTTCTTGATATCCGCAATTTCAGAATCCATCAACCGATCATAGGCTTCATCCAAAGGCAGGCGCCACACTTTTTCATTGGTTTCATACCCACACTTGCTAAGCTGATCTGCTAGTTTATCATCGTTGGCAAAAATCCCGGCATATTCTTCGCCCAGCGCCACCACCATGGCCCCTGTTAATGTGGCAAGGTCAATCATAAACTGGGGCTTGAATCGATCCTGGGCATAAAACAAGGCATCTGCCAAAATCAGGCGACCCTCTGCATCTGTATCGAGAACCTCAATCGTTTGACCTGACATGGTTTTCACAATGTCCCCAGGACGCTGTGCCCCGCCATCGGGCATATTTTCCGCAAGCGCCAAAACGCCCACCACGTTAACCGCAGCCTTTTGCAAGGCAAGGCTTTTGATCAATCCACAAATGACCGCAGCGCCCCCCATATCATATTTCATTTCATCCATTTTTGAAGATGGCTTAATGGAAATACCCCCGGTATCAAAGGTGATACCCTTGCCCACAAAGGCCATGGGCTTGGTTGATTTATCAGCGCCTTCCCACCGGAGCACCACAAGCCGTGGCGGATGGGAACTTCCCTGCCCTACACCCAGTAATGCCCCCATGCCCAAGGTCGCCATTTCCTTTTCATCCAATGTTTCCACCTTAACCCCAAGAGCCTCTAGATCCTTCAATCTTTTGGCCATGCTATCGGGGTATAAAATATTGGGGGGCTCGCACAATAAATCACGGGTATAGAACGTCCCCTCAATAACGGCCTTTTCCTTGTGATACAGCTCTTCAGCCATTTGAGGATAGTCAGTTGCTATATGAAGCTCTTGAACCTTCAGGGTGTGTTTGTTTTTTTCATAGGTGTGATATTTCAGAAAATGATAGCTGCGACCCAGGAATCCTGCCACAACCTGGGCCGCAAATCTATCCGCTGAATCAACTTCCAATCCCTTTAGGGCTATAGACAATGTTTGGCTATTTGTTTTGTTGAGATAGGCACAGATACCCGCCCCTATGTATAAAGGATCATAGGGTTTTAATTTATCTTTTTCTCCCAATCCTACAATTAACAGTTGTTCAACATTCAAACTAGGAGGAGCGAGAAGAGAGACAATTTCTCCCTTCTTTCCTGTAAACCCACTCGTCTTCAGGGCCGCCATGACATGGGATTTCGTCGCCGCATCTAACCGATCACAACTGGCAGATTCTTGACCTTCAAAAGCCGTAACGCACAGAATATCAATTTTATTAGGAAGGTCGTGGACGAAATTTACTTTCATGGGGTGCCTCAAATACAGGGTTAAAATATCTGCCTATGTTTTACCAAATATTCTAGGGAGAGTACAGCAGGAAAGTTTGGGAGAATCTGGCTATACAAAAAACACCCATTCTTGACATTTTAATGATTATATTGTAATATATGTAATACAAGTATTTATTTGAAGGAGATTCATCATGCTTTCTGTTCGCATTCCTGAAACATTAGAACATCGACTAAATGATCTTTCCAAAAAAACCAAAAGATCTAAAAGTCACTATGTAGAGCAAGCGTTAAACCAGTATCTTGATGATTATGAGGATTATATGCTAGCTCTTTCTCGTCTTGAGGAAAAAGGCCCTAATGTTTCGTTAGAGGATGCTATGAAAGAATTGGGGTTTTCGCATAGTGTCTAAGTGGAAGATTGAGTTTAAGCCAAGTGCATTTAAAGAATTGAAGAAATTGGACGCTCAAGTCCAGAAGGAGATTTTGACTTTTTTAAATAAGCTTTCTGAAAGTCCTTCCCCCCGTTTTTCTGGATCTCTCCTTAAGGGGAACCTTAAATCCTTCTGGAGATATAGGGTAGGAAATTATAGAATTATCTGTGACATAGAAGATAACAATTTATTAATCTTTATCCTTCATGTGGGTCATCGCAAAGAGGTCTACAAAAACGCTTCTCATTAGAAAACTCCTCACCTCTCCCCCAAAAATGCCTCTAGGTCCTGTACGGTACTAATAGACGTTGCTTTGATATCGGGAACCATGCGTTTGATTAGATTCGTTAATACTTTGCCAGATCCGATTTCGATGATTTCTTGAATGCCATCGGATTCCATTTTCAGGATGATTTCTCGCCAGCGCACATTATGCGTGATTTGATCTACCAACAGGTTTTTAAGAACCCCTGGGTCTTGTTCAAAGTTTGCCGTCACATTGGAAAACACGGGAATGAAGGGCTGATGGAAAGTTATTGGGGCTAATGTTTCTTTCATCACATCCGCAGCCGGTTGCATCAAAGGCGAATGGAACGGCGCACTAACGGGCAACTGAATCGCTTTCTTGGCTCCCATCTCTGGGGCTAAAATGACGGCCCGTTCTATGGCTTTTAAATCGCCACTGAGGACAATTTGCTCAGCCCCGTTATCGTTGGCTACTACCAAAACATCCCCCTCAGCTGCAGCTTCACAGATTCTTCGGGCAAGGTCTAAATCCACCCCCAATAGGGCCACCATCCCCCCAAGGCCTGCAGGTACAGCCTTTTGCATGGCAAGTCCCCGCGCGCGTAGAAGTTTTGCTGTAGTTGTCACATTAATACTGCCTGCAGCACAGAGGGCTGAATATTCCCCCAAGGAATGCCCAGCTGCATATTGAAATTTTTTCACATCAACGCCATTTTCCTTCAACACCGCCATAATGGCCATGCTCACAGCCATCAAAGCTGGCTGAGTATTGTGGGTCAACTTCAGATCGTCTTCTGGTCCCTCAAAAATAATCTGGGATAATTTCTGTCCCAGAGCCTCGTCAACTTCTTGAAATACATGCTTTGCTGCGGGAAAGGCATCATAAAAATCCTTGCCCATTCCTACCTTCTGAGATCCTTGACCGGGGAACACGAGTGCTTGCTTCATAAAATTTCTCCTTCTCTGGGATTATTAGTACTGGAATTCTATTCTGTGGGAAAGCCAAAAACCACCTTGGTTTTTCCATATTTTTTTGCGTGCATGACATTACAGGGATAATCTAATTTTTCACCTGTTGTTTAGATAATGCTTCCATGTATTGGGTAAGATATTCAAACTCTTTTTTAAACTCTTTATGATCCTGTGTAGCAAGGATTGCAAAACTAGATGCTCTCTCAACTAGCCTATCATTTAGATAGACGTTACTACCATCAAAGTCCATGTCTAGACTTTCTATAACAGAGCGTATAATAGTTTTCGAACTTCTTAAAAGATAACCAGTCGCATTAAATCTCGTAAATTCATTGAGCAACTGAATTTGCTCAGAAGGACAATCCTTAGCACCATTTGGATACAATTCTACATATTTTTTAGTTAGTTGTACATGGGCATCATCCCACTCGGAAACCCAAGAATTTACTGCTGCTTCAAATCCTCTGCACGTAGCAAGAGCTACTTGAAGACCCTCTGCCTTTACACAACCTAGAACATTCTTACTAAGCCCTGTACTAGTTTCAGGCAGATCCATTCCTAATGCTGGGCAACACATAAATATACTACTTATCAAAATTATAGGGCTAATTTTTTTCAATCTCATCATACTCTCCTTAAGTTAAACAATAAAAAGTATTATTAAATAATAATATTGATATACCAATTTTTCTTTCTTTTTTCAACCTTCTTTAAAGAAAATAAAGGTGCCCAGACTTACTATTAGAAACAATTAATCAAATTGGTGTTTCTATGAGAATAGAGAAATGCCAAAAATAACCTTGGTTTTTCCATACTTTCTTTCATGTGCTATATTACAAGAAAATTCTAAATTTTCATCGGCGGCCATTTCCAAAACCAATAAAGTATCCGCGTTGATCCAGCCATTCTTTTGAAGGGCATTAATCGCCTTGGGAATTAGGTTTTGGTGGTAGGGGGGATCCATAAAAACTATGCTCATAGGATGCGGAGCTTGGGTTTTGCAGTGAGTTGTATCACCTGGATGAATGAGTAAAGTAGCTAACAGACTCACCATATTCGCCTTCAAAATCTTCAAAGCCTCGGGATTCTTTTCCATAAAGTGTACTTCTGTTGATCCTCTCGAAAAGGCTTCCAACCCCATAGCTCCCGTCCCTGCAAAAGCATCTAGAATCTTGGTATCCTGCCACTTAATAAGAAATCTGTTTTCCAGAACATTAAAAATAGCCTCGCGTACCCGATCTCCTGTCGGGCGAGTCAGTTCATTTGTGGGGGAGAGTAGTTTTTTCCCCCGATATTTACCGGATATAATACGCATTTGTTTTTTGTTTTACCATCCAATTAACCCACCCTCATGGGGGCGCAGGCGTCAACTTTAGAAACTCTTCTTCAAAGAAAGCCCCTTAAAAGACTTTAAAATAAGGGGGGGGCGCGAAGGGTGCCTCCCAACATCGCATATATGCGTTATGCCATATTTAAAGCGTTTCAAAACCTGTGTCAAGGTATAAATGCAAAAACGACAAAATAATTATTGATGAAGCTGAATTATTTCCTTGACGAACTAGAAGTTTTCTGCCATACAGATCAAGAACCATGTATTTTGCGATATGTGGTAAAATGAAAAGGCCCCCTCGTCACCCCCCCCCAAAAAAAATTTCTTAAAAACATGTACTGTGAAGGGATATAAGATATCGAAACTTAACCAATTTTAAGTCTACAAAGCTTATTTTTAGAAAGCCCCTTAAGTTGATACCTATGGGCGAAAGCCGAGGTCCATACAACGCTAACGCGGGCAAGACCTTGATGGTAACTCACGCACCTGGACCCCGACTTCCCGGCTACGCCAAAGGCTTCGTCGTGGCGAGTCGTCGGGGTGGTTCCAAGGATGAAAACACGGATCGTATACTCTTCGGCTTTCAAAATGTGGGAATCTGCCGACCCTAAAACTTTAGGGGAGGCTGATCAGTGATTCACAAGTGTAACTCGTGAATCATTAATTTAAATGAAGGGCCGAGGAGGGATAGTGTACTGTAGTACATGCCCGACGAAGGCACCTGGACCGATAGGTAATGATCCACGGCCGTTAGGCAACAATCCACAAATGTAATGTGTGGATTGGTAATTGAAATGCGTGGATCAGTAAATTTAACGATCCACAGTTTGAAGGACGAGGAGTATTACGGAAAAAACTGTTTCCCCAAGCTCGCCTTTAAGGCTGATAAATGAACCTCATCAATTTCGCCCGATGTTAAGCTACCGATTTGAAAGGACCCAAATCCCACGCGCATGAGGCGGTTTACGGAATACCCCAGGTAGTCCATGATTTTACGGATCTCTCGGTTCTTACCTTCCGTTAGAACCATGGTAATCCAGGCGTTTTGACCTTGCTGACGGTCAATGGCGGCCTCGATGGGGCCGTAGCGAATGCCATCCACGGTGATCCCCTTTTCCAAAGCCTTCAACTTTAGGGGATCCACAACCCCAAATATGCGTACTCGATAGCGCCTACGCCAGGCAGTTTTGGGACTCTCCAAGTGATGGGCGATTTCGCCACTGTTGGTCAACAGCAGTAACCCCTCAGAATTAAGATCCAAACGCCCCACAGAAATCAGCCTGGGCAATTGGGGATACTGATGGCGGATTTTTTCGAAGATCGTGGGTCTACCCTCGGGATCATGATGGCTACAGACTAGACCCTTGGGTTTATAATAGAGCCAAACCCTCAGGCGATCCGGTTGACCTACCAGTTTTCCATCCACGGTAATCTGATCCTGGGGACCTACTTTCGCACCCATTTCCTTGAGGACAACACCATTTAGTTTAACGCGTCCCTCTAAAATAAAGCGCTCAGCCTCCCGGCGAGAGGCAATCCCCGCCCGCGCCAAAACTTTTTGAATACGCTCTAATTGGTCTGTAGTTTCATCTTTCACACTCATGCAATATTCCGAATTCTATCAATAGCTTGCTGTAACTGGGTTTTGGTTTCTTCTCGGGCTGCATATCGGGTGCGATTTTCTGTGATGATATGATCGGGGGCCTTGGATACAAACGCCTGGTCTCCCAAACGTTTTGTAATCACATCCATTTCTTGCTGCACTTTCAATAATTCCTTTTCCAAACGTAGCTGTTCTGCCTCAAGGTCAATGACCCCCTTCAAGGGAATCAACATACTTTCCTGATCCACCACCAGTTGCAAACAACCCGCTGCTTTTGCTTGCGTATCAACAGAAATAGACTCAAGTCGCCCAAGACCTAACAACAACTGTTGATGACGCGCTATACGATCAGAAGTCAATAGATTTGGCCGATTCACAATCACCGTAAGCTTTGTCGCAGGTGATATATTCATTTCAGCCCGCAAGGATCTGATTTCTGAAATGACCGTAATCACCCAATTGATTTCCTCTTGGGATTCTGGAAAGTCAAGGCCCTCAAAACTTGGCCAACGTGATCCGATCAGCAAGTCTTTGCCCCCCAATTCATGCCAGAGTTCCTCTGTTACGTAAGGAATAAAAGGATGCAACAGATGCAGCAACTGCCCCAACACCCATCCTAGGCACTCTCGGGTTTCCACTTTAGCCTCTGGATCACTGCCCATTAAAATGGGTTTTGAAAACTCGATATACCAATCGCAAAATGTCTTCCACGTGAATTGATACAAGGCTTGGGAGGCTTCGGCAAAATGATAATCTGCAAAGCTAGATTCTAGTTTTTTGGTAACAGTTGCAAGTTCCCCGATAATCCATTGATTCAACGGCGACTTTACCTTTTTGGGATCAAACACCGTATTATAGGCACACTCATTCATCTGTAGATAACGGGTTGCATTCCACAATTTCGTGATGAAGTTCCGAGAGGATTCTACTTTCTCGGTGGACATGCGCACATCGCGTCCCGGGGTTGCCAGAACCGCCAAAGCAAAGCGCAAAGCATCTGATCCGTAGGCATCAATCATCTCTCGGGGATCAATAATATTCCCCTTGGATTTGGACATTTTTTGACCATTCGCGTCCCGCACCAGGGCATGGATATACACGGTTTTAAAGGGTACATCCTTCATAAAATGAAGGCCCATCATCATCATGCGGGCTACCCAAAAGAAAATGATATCAAAGCCTGTGACCAAAACATCCGTTGGATAGTACCGTTTTAGATCTGGATTATTTTCTGGCCAGCCCAAGGTTGAAAATGGCCAAATACCCGAAGAAAACCACGTATCCAATACATCATTATCTCGAGTTAATTGGGCTGCATGACCATAGTGCTTGAGGGCCTGGGAATCGGCCCCTGCTTGGGATTCATCCACAAAGATAGTCCCATCGGGTCCATACCAGGCGGGGATCTGATGTCCCCACCAAATTTGCCGGGAGATACACCACGGTTCGATATTATTCATCCATTCAAAATAGGTTTTCTCCCAATTTTTGGGAACGAATTTTGTTTTACCAGATTTCACCGCCTCAATTGCGGGACCTGCTAATGTCTCCGCATCCAGGAACCATTGATCTGTGAGGTATGCCTCAATTACCACCCCAGATCTGTCCCCATAGGGCACCGCATGATTTATTTTTTCCTGGGCACCTAACAAATCTAAGGCCTCTAGATCCTCCAGAACCTGTTTCCGCGCTTCCTTGATAGACTTTCCTTGATATGCTTTGGGAACTTGATCATTCAGCAATCCATGGGAGGTAAGAATATTAATTATTTCAAGGCTATGCCGCTTGCCCACTGCAAAGTCATTAAAATCATGGGCAGGGGTAATTTTAACAGCTCCGGATCCTTTTTCAGGATCACTATGAAGATCGGCAATAATAGGAATTTCGCGATTGATTAAGGGTAGGCGCACTTTCCTACCAATCAAATGTTGGTATCGTTCATCATCGGGGTGGACTGCCACAGCTGTATCCCCAAAGAATGTTTCAGGACGGACTGTAGCAACGGTGATATACTCCTCTGAATCCACAATAGGATATTTCAGATGCCACAAGGTCCCCTCCTCATCGCGGTGATCAACCTCCAGATCCGAAATCGCCGTTTGGAAATGGGTATCCCAATTCACCAGGCGCTGGTCCCGATAAATTAATCCTTGTTTGTACAGATCCACAAATACTTTATTCACAGCCCGGTTGGAGGCATCATCCATGGTGAACCGTTCCCGTCGCCAATCCGCACTGGCCCCCAGAAGCTTCAATTGTTCTAAAATCTCACCCCCAGATGTTGCCTTCCAGTCCCAGACTTCCTTCAGAAATCCAGCCCGCCCCAAATCATGACGCTTGATGCCTTTCTCAGCCAACTGTCGTTCCACCACCATCTGGGTTGCAATCCCCGCATGATCGGTACCTGGTTGCCACAGCGCATCATAACCCTTCATCCGATGATACCGGATCAAAATATCCTGCAAGGTAAAGGTCAGCGCGTGCCCCAAATGCAATGATCCCGTCACATTGGGGGGTGGCATCATGATTGTATAGGGTTGTTTCGCTAAATTTCCCGATTCAAACGCGTGGGAATTTTCCCAAGCTTTGTAATATTTTTTCTCAAGTAATTTCGTATTGTACGTTTTTTCTAACATAGTAGACCTTCTGGTAGAGATTAAGGCAATTGCTGCAATGTCCCATGCAACTGATTATGTATAGCTTAAATACATTAATTTTGTATAGGAAAAATAGTGCGCCTCTGTGCATTTGTTTTATTTGAGATCTTTGATTTCAGATTCAGCTAATCCTGTGATTTTAGAAATAACATCAATGGGGAGCCCTTGCAAAAGCAACTGCCGAGCGATTTCTTTTTCCCGATCTTTCTTTCCTTCCAAAATTCCCTCCGCTTTTCCCTCAGCTTTTCCTTCC